>JAEWCT010000275.1 GCA_023390485.1 Pseudomonadota bacterium | reverse complement strand
TGGCATACCGGTCGGCGCGCCGTGCGACGCGATCCGGAAAACCGCGCACGACATCGATGGCAATCAGCAAGCGCAGATCCCGCGAGGGCGTTGAATAGTCTTCCCACGCGCCGGTCGTCTCGAAGATCGCCGAGCCCGCCGGAATAGCAACCTCCGCGCCGCCGCCGTTTTGATACTTCCGGCCGTTCTCGACGGACGTGACGCGCGTTTTGATCTGTTCTTCGAGCGCTGTGATGGTCTCCTTCATCGCGCGCATGGGATCGAGTGCATCGGGTGACATCACATCGTCCATGCGATCGTAAAAATCTTCGACCCCGAGTGTCGATTGTTCGAGCGAGAAGTCGCCGTACTGCTGATCTTTCGAAATCTCGGCGTTGGCGAGCCGCCGCAAGCCGCCGTTCGCATCGGCCACGATCGGCCGGAAGCGCTTGAAGCCGGGACTTCCGAGTGATGGATTCTGCGCGAAGAGAAAGTTACCGCGCCAAAAGCGCTTCCGCGCGACGGTTCCGTCCGGCTGGCCATCGACGGCCAAAAACACGCCGGCGGATTCATTCGTCTGAGCGATCCGCTTCACGAGCACCAGCACATGCCCGTAAGGGTCGGCGTAGATCGTTCCAGGGCGGAGCGTTTCGGCCTTGAGCGGAACAGGATAATAATCGGTACTGTCGTCAGCTGCCGCGGTTCGGCCGGAACCGGAATGAACGGCATTGGCAACCGTAGTGCGCAGGTAATAGCCGAAACCCGGCACGAGTCCCTGGGGCCGCGACGATGTTTTCGCCTGCGCACTTTCGGCGCCAGTTGCTCCAAAAACAGCAAGAATGGAACCGGCTCCGCCCTGCCCATCTTTCTGGTTCGTTGCCGTCTGGGAAGACTCTTCGCGCTGAATGTTGAACCACTGCGGACACCTCGGCGCCTTGCCGCCCCCGCCGCGGGAGCACTTCGAATATCCGAATGGCAGTCCCACCTTGAAGGCGAAATACGCGCGAAGGAAATACGGAAGGTCGGCGCAATCCGGCTGCAGAATTAATTTTTTATCGTCTTCGCCGAGTCCCAGATGGTTGAAGAGGAAATTCCGCGATTTATCGCGGAGCACTTCGTGCAGCGCCGGCCAGGAAAGTTCCTGCTCGATCGGCGCGTCGAATAGTTTTTCGATCCACGCCGAATAGAGGTTCTCCGTCGCACGATTCCATTGAGCCCGAACGGGCCACACACTTTGGCTTGGCGCGCGAACCGGCGCCGACGCCGCGCGCCCGACGGTGATGTCCTTGGTGATCGTCGTGCAGTCCGCGTCGCCGCCTTCACGCGTGAGCTTGGCATGCCACGTTCCAGAAGCGGGGGCTGCGATCTCTGCGAACCAGAAATAGGGCGGCCCGCCGTGACGGTCACGCGACGCGATTGCGACCGCGCCATCGGGGCCGACAAGGGAAAGCTCCGCGGTGATCGGCTGCTCGGACGAGAAGACGACGCGCAACGGTGCGCCCTTCCACGGCGCAACAGGCGAGGCGAGCATGGAGATCCCGATCGCGGCTTCGCAACCAGCTGCAGCGTCCTTCGTCTTCGCGTCGGCTGCAGGGCCGGCGAGAGCAAAAGCGACGGCTAGGATCGGCAAAAGACCCGGCCTCTTGCCGGGAATACGTCTGCAGGGAAACAAATCACCCTCTTTGAAATGCCCGTAATCGAGTCAGACACTAGCGCGTGTGCTTCGCCGAAACGATGGCAGAAGTTACCCGCCCGATGCTGCGGTGCGAGGCGCCACGCAATTAGCGGGCGATCGTGCCAGAAATACAATCATCTAGAGGATGTTAACCGATCGAGCGATTGGCCTAAAGCAGCCCCATCAATCGTTGGAATAACGCTGTTCGAGCCAGGGATCGGCGCGTCGATCCTCTCAAATCCCCGCATACCAATCGTAACCGCGGTCTTCCCAATATCCGCCCTTGCCAAGGCCGAACCGGCTGAAGCTACCAACCAGTTCGATAGTGTGAACGTATTTGGGCTGCTTGTAACCGAGCGCGCGCTCGATGCGGACGCGGATCGGCGCGCCGTTGGCAACGGGCAAGCTTTGCCCGTTGAGCCCGTAGGCCAAGATCGTCTGCGGGTGGCGAGCGTCGATCAGATCGCAGCTCTCGTAATAGGCTGCCGGATCGCTTTCATCGTAAATGTCGTAGCAATGAAACACGACGAAGCGCGCGTTGGGCTTCACACCGGCTTCGTCAAGGATGCGCGAAAGTTGCGTGCCCGTCCATTTGGCGATGCAGCTCCAGCCTTCGACGCAATCGTGCCGCGTGATTTGCGTTCGCGACGGCATGTTGCGCAACTCCGCGAGCGAATAGCTGCGCGGCCGTTCAACGAGCCCGGTTATCGAGAGACGATAGTCGGCAAACGAATTGCTCTTCAGCGCCAGATATTCGGCCGTTTGCGGATCTGTCGATCCGTTGGGACGCTGCCCTTGACGGATCTCGGTCTCGGAATACTCAGTCGCGAGCGCACCGTTGCGGATCAACAGCCGTTGAGCGCGGTATGTAAGATCGTTCGCTTTTTCGAGGACGGAACGCGTCTTGCTTTCGCCCTCTCCCAGGAAATCAAACGAGTCGCAGCCCGCGAGAACGAGTGATGATACCCCGGCAGCGCCCGCGGATAACAAGCCGCGGCGGCTGAGCAGGATCTTGCTCCGACTCTGACTCATCGCTTGTCTCCCTCGATCTCCGGCGTGCCGGGGCTGGCGCGATACCATCCCGTTATCATCGAACGCAGTTCATTGAACGGCCCTGCGGCCAACACCATCAGAATATGGATGACGAAAAACGAGACGAGCAGGAACATCGCAAGGAAGTGGAGCGTGCGTGCGCTCTGCCGTCCGCCGAACAGCTCGGCCAGCCATGGAAATCCGGCATCGAAGCCGGGGCTCATCGTCAGTCCCGTTGCGATGATGAGCGGAAACAGAATGAAAAACACGCCGCAATAGGCAAGCTTTTGCAGGACATTGTAGCTGCGCCCGTGATGAAACCGGAAGCGCGCATGATCGGCGACGTCCCTTGGAAAATTCTGCAGGTCCTTGCCCGTCGGCGCGAGGTCACGGCGCAGATGACCATTGAAAAAGCTCGCGAGCAGCCAAACGAAGAGCGTTGCAACAAGCAGCCACGCAAAGAAGAAATGAACGACGCGCCCTGTGCCGAGATCGCGATAGGAGGGGATCGTAAGTGCCGATGGAAAACCGCGATCCTTCAGGTTGTCTGCTGGGCCGCTCAAACCGAAGACGCCCGTCGTGTTGAAGTCGTGTCCAAGGATATTCGTCCGGCCTTGAGGCCCTTGCGGCGTATCCACCGCGCGCATGCTGAGCACGGCATTGTCGTATCCAAAGCCGCTCTCGTTGCCGATGTACAGAGCGGGATGCGCGTTGAAAATTTGCAAACCCGATAGCAACAGGAAGAACAGACAAACCGCCCACATCCAGTGCGTGATCCGCGTCGCGACACTCTGCCGGTAGATGAGCGGTCCGAGCGCCGGCGCATCGACAGACTGTGCATTCTCACGAGCTATAGACATTGGCTCTTCCACTTCGCGAACGTGCGGCGAGGCAAGTTCCGCGCTTACCCCATGAACGAAAGATCGGGGCCGAAGCGCGGAACTTTGAAATTCCGAAATCTTACTTCTTTTCCGGAGTCATCGTGTCATGCGTCTTGGCCATGGCATCGGATCCCATGCTATCCGCCTTCATGGAATCTGAACCCTTGGCATCTTTGCCCATGCTGTCCTTGTGCATGGCGCCGGATCCCATAGTATCGCTTTTCATCGAGTCCGAGCTCTTTGCCATGCTGTCACTATGCATGGAATCGCCCGATTTGCTCATCGAATCCTCGGCAAAGGCTGCGCCTGAAGCGCCGACACCGACGGCAAGAGCGACTGCAAAAGCGATATTGCGAATTGGCGGAAGCATGAATGATCTCCGGGACCGAAGCGTGACCACCCGGACCTCATGGCCGGCGCGCACACTGCTTTCGGTAGTTCGAGCCCGGCCAGTCTAAGGTTACATCGAGCCGCAAAAAAACTTGCGGTAGGCCACACGGCCTACCGGGAAACACCGCACAGCGAATCTACACCGATCACCGGAGCAGTATCTGGCAGGCGTCAGTTCGGCCGCTGATCGCGTTTCGCCTGGGCTCTGGCGTTCGCCTTCAGGATGCTGCCAACTTTTGAGCCGGGCGTGCGAACGCGCTTCGGTCCACCGCCTTTGGCCTTTTGCCCGGGACTGGCATTGGGACCCGCCTCCGGATGATGCACGAATTGGCTTGCTCGGTGGAGTGCTAACGCGCGGTGCGCAGCATCCACGTTTGCGGCCCGTGCTTCCAGATTGTAAATGCGGGCGCGCTCCTTTTTGACGCGCTTCAGCGCTTGGGCGAAAATTTGCTTTCGCCGTGCAGGTTGCTCGGCGGTGCCTGGAAAGCTCTTGCCCCGAGAGTCGGCTTTTCCCTTGGCCTCGCGCCGCTTCTGGCGTGCTAATGTCTGCGCCTTGTCGCGATAGCCTTCGAGCCGCAACGCGAGATTGCGCAGGCCGTCCTTGTCGAGGCTATAGATCGCCGGATGATGGGCCGAATTGACGGCCTCGTATTCCTCGTGGCTGAGCAGCCGTTGTTCGTCTTTGTTCGAATAAGACATGGTTCACCTCATCGAAATCGACGCGAGCCCGGTGGCGAGCCTACGCGAAACAAGGCCTGCGAACCCAACCGCCCTGTGCTTTGTCGTTAACGAGGGATGTACCGGCGTTTCTGTCGAGTTCACCGCATTCAGGCAACGTCGCGATTCTTGCAATGAGCCGGCTTCGGCCGTCAGCTGCGCAGGCCCGGTGCCTCATAGCCCGTGCGCTCGACGTACTCAGAGTATCCCCCACCGTACTGATGAATGCCTTCGGGAGTGAGCTCCAGAACTCGGTTCGACAGCGCAGCCAGAAAGTGACGATCGTGCGAAACGAACAGCATCGCGCCCTCGTATTGGGATAGCGCAGTGATGAGCATCTCTTTCGTCATGACGTCGAGGTGGTTGGTCGGCTCGTCGAGAACGAGGAAGTTCGGCGGATCGAACAGCAGCTTCGCCATGACCAGCCGGGCTTTTTCACCGCCTGAGAGCACACGGCATCTCTTCTCGACGTCGTCGCCGGAAAAGCCGAAGCAGCCGGCGAGCGAGCGCAAGGAGCCTTGCCCGGCTTGCGGAAACGAATACTCGAGCGACTGAAATACCGTCTGTTCTCCATCGAGAAGGTCCATTGCGTGCTGGGCGAAATAGCCCATCTTTACGCTGGCGCCGATTGCGACCGTGCCTTCGTCGGGTTTGGCCGAGCCAGCGATGAGCTTCAATAGCGTCGACTTGCCGGCGCCGTTGACTCCCATCACGCACCAGCGCTCTCGGCGCCGCACTTGGAAGGTCAGTCCATCGTAGATGCTCCGCGAACCATAGCCTTTGTGTACGTTCTTGAGCGTCGCTACGTCCTCGCCGGATCGCGGCGCCGGCGGAAATTCGAACACGATGTTCTGGCGGCGCTTCGGCGGCTCGACCCGTTCGATCTTTTCGAGCGTTTTGACCCGGCTTTGCACTTGGGCGGCGTGCGACGCGCGGGCCTTGAACCGCTCGATGAACTTCATTTCTTTCGCCAGCATGGCCTGTTGCCGGTCGAATTGCGCTTGCTGCTGCTTTTCGGCGAGAGCGCGTTGCTGCATGTAGAACTCGTAGTCGCCGGTGTACGTCGTCAGCGTTCCGCCGTCGATTTCGACGATTTTGCTGACGATGCGATCCATGAACTCGCGGTCATGCGAGGTCATCATCAAAGCACCCTCGTAGCCCTTGAGGAAGTCCTCGAGCCAGATCAGGCTTTCGAGATCGAGATGGTTGCTCGGCTCGTCGAGCAGCATCACGTCAGGGCGCATGAGGAGAATGCGGGCCAAAGCCACGCGCATCTTCCACCCGCCGGACAGCGCCCCGACATCACCGTCCATCTTTTCCTGGTCGAAGCTAAGTCCAGCCAGTACTTCGCGGGCTCTCCCCTCCAGCGCATAGCCGCCGAGTTCTTCGAAACGCCCCTGCACTTCGCCGTAGCGCTCGATGATTTCTTCCATCTCGTCAGCGCGGTCCGGATCGGCCATCGCCGCTTCGAGTTCAACGAGCTCGGCGGCGACGGTGCTGACTGGCCCGGCCCCGTCCATCACTTCGGCGACGGCGCTGCGTCCGCGCATGTCACCCACATCCTGGCTGAAATAACCGATCGTGATGCCGCGATCGACGGAGACTTGCCCCTCGTCCGGTTGCTCCTGTCCCGTGATTAGTCGAAAGAGTGTCGTCTTGCCGGCGCCGTTGGGTCCGACGAGCCCGATCTTCTCGCCTCGATTGAGCACGGCCGACGCTTCGACGAAGACGATTTGGTGACCATTCTGCTTGCTGATGCTGTCGAGACGAATCATCGGGAACCGCGCCTGGGTGGAGTTTCGGCGCTCTTATGCCAGATGGCGCGGCCCGCGGAAGGGTAATGTCGCCGAGTGTGCTTATTTGCGCGGCGATGCGGACGGGTGTCCGGATACGCGCATCGATACCCGCGTCAGGGTTCGTCCTTCGGCGGCAACATCGGCGGCGGCAAGGGTGCGAATTCGATCGAAGGTGCGCCACCACCGAGAAACTTCGAATCGAGAAGACCGCCACCCGATGGATCTCCGCCGACACCGCCGCCAGTGCGAACTTCAGTCGCGCCACCGGGGTGATCTTCTCCGCCTCCTAAACCGAAATCCTTAGGCTTTCCCCACTGATGGTGACCTTGGTTGATTTGATTTTTGGCCGCTTCGACCTTTTCAGCGAGGGCAGCCGAATAGGGCAGCACGAATGCGCGCGGCACCTGGCTCGGCCGGTTTTTCTCGTCCAGCTA
>JAEWCT010000199.1 GCA_023390485.1 Pseudomonadota bacterium | reverse complement strand
CGGCATAGCCTGCCTTTGCGAACGCATAGCCGATGGCGCGCCCGATGCCCTGAGCCCCGCCCGTGATCGCAACCACCTTCGAACTCATGCCGAAACCTCTTTTTTTCGCAGACGCGGCGACTTTATCGGCGTGCTGCGATGGACGGAAGCTGCGTGAAGCCCTCAGCGAAGTTCGAGCGTCGCCGGCATGCCGTACTTCGGCGGCATCGTAATCTGCGGCTTGATGTCGATGACCGCATCAGGGGCGAGGGTGAACTTGTATTTTTGCCCGACGGTAGCAAGCACGATCATCGCCTCCATTGTCGCGAAGTGACTTCCGATGCACAGTCGCTGGCCGCCGCCGAACGGGTAATAGGCGAACTTCGGCAGCCGCGCGGCCAATCCATCGAGCCAGCGCTCGGGAAGGAATCGTTCGGACTCTGGAAAGTATTTCGGGTCGCGGTGGTTGACCCATTGGCTCATCAGGATCGTGTATCCGCGCTTGACGCGGTATCCCCCGAGTTCGAGGTCGGTCATTGCCTCCCGGCCAATCGCGTACACGGGCGGATAAAGCCGCATCGCCTCGTTGATGACGGCCGACGTGTACGGAAGGGCAGTGAGATCCTCCGCATTTGGGGATCTCCCGCCGAGCACGCGCCGCCACTCGTCAACAAGTTTTCGCTCGGCGTCCGGATGCTGCGAGAGGAGGTACCAACTCCAGGTGAGCGTCAACGCCGTCGTCTCATAACCAGCGAGATAGAGCGTCACGGCTTCATCGCGAAGCTGTTGATCGCTCATACGCGATCCGTCTTCGCGCTGAGCCATGATCATCGTCGAGAGGAGATCATTGGCCAGTGGACGAGACCGCTTCTGCGCGATGAATCCGTCAACGAGCGCTTTGACGTCCGCGATGGCACGGCGCAGTCTCAAATTTGTTGGCGTCGGCATCCAGAGCGGCAGTCGAATGGGTGCGTCGAGGCGCGTCGTCAGGGAATCGAATGTCTCGATCAGGCTCGCATCCACCTTCGCGCGTTCGCCGTGATCATCGAGGCCGAAAAGCGTTTTGAGAGCGATTGCGCTCGTAAGGTCGCTGAATTCGAATTCGAGATCGACGGCCTTTCCGGGGGCCCACTCTGTAAGCATCGCCGTTGTGAGCTCGGCCATGATCGGCGCATAGGACAACACCAGCGTCTTCAGGAACGACGGTTGCATCATGCGCCGCTGACTGAGCCAGAAATCGCCCTCGCTCGTCACCAGCCCGTTGCCGAGTATCGGTTTGAATGCGCGCGCGCCGAAATGCTTGATGTAGTGCCGCGCATCGGTCACCAGAACCTGCTGGATCAGGTCCGGATCGCTGACGAGAAAGATGCGCCACCGGCCGACGCGAAAGCTCGCGACGGACCCATACGTCTGTGCGAGGTCGAGAAAGAAGTCGACCCTGCGAGGTCCCATCTGAGCGATATTGCCGCCGATCAGAGTCCCTTTGGGACCTGGCGGCAGACCAGCTTTCGCGAATGTGATCGATCTGCTCATGACAGCATCGCAACAGCAGTAAAATCAATGTTCAAAAATTACGTCGGCACATTTCCGATGTGTCGAAGTTCATGGATTTGAAATGAGGCAAATGCCGAATATCCGTTTTCAGTTGTGACCAAACCTCTGGGTTTGCGCACATTCCTGCAAGCGAAATTACGCTTCGCCCGCGTCCTTCGCAGCAAGTGATCCGACGGCCGACCAATCGAGATTGTCGCCGCCATTTGCGAGCAACGTCAAAAAGCGGTCGCGCAGGAGGCTGGCGAGCGGCAGGGGCACGCGCAAGTCCTGCCCCGCCGCGAGCGCCAGTCCAACATCCTTCAATCCGAGCGGAGCGGCAAAGCCCGGCGGCTCGAATTTTCCGTCTGCGATCAGCGTGCCGTAAGTCTTATAGACTGGCGCGCCGAACAGCGTCGACGTCAGGATCTCGAGATACTGGTGTTTATCGATGCCCGCTTTGCCAACGAGCGCCATGGCTTCGCCGAGCGATTCAATCACGGCGGCGATAAGAAAATTGCCGCTGAGTTTCACGACGTTCGCCGCTTCCGCCTGCTCGGAAATCGTGAACGTCTTTTGTCCGATGGCGTCCAAGAGGGGGAACACTGCCTTGACGGCGTCGCTCTTCCCGGCCGCGACGACGAAGAGTTTTCTTGCCGCCGCCGCTTCCGGACGGCCGAATACGGGGGCGGCAACATAGAGCTGACCTTTTTTGCCGTGGTCTTCGGCCAGCCGTTTCGAGAGCGCGACGCTGATCGTGCTCGACGAGATATGGACGGCGCCCTTATTCAGCGTCGCAAGCAGGCCGCCGTCCCCGTACACCACCGCCTCGACGGCTTTATCGTCCGCCAGCATAGTAAAGACGGCTTCGCCCCTTGAGGCGTCGCTCGGCGTCACCGCGATTTTGGCCCCTTCGGATGCCAGAGCCTCGGCCTTTGCGCGTGTGCGGTTAAAGACGGTGACATCGTGTCCGGCCTTGAGCAGGTTGGCCGCGATGCCGGAACCCATATGCCCCAAGCCGATAAATCCGACTTTCATGCGTCCTCGCTACTTGGCCGTCGTCCGGCCGATCACGCCAAATGGCCATTTTCCGGCTTATTCGAAGCCAGGAAGCCCGTCACGCGGGGGCTGCCTGCCACCCAACTCTCACTTAGACAATTAGGCTTTATGGTTTGTTCCGGAAGACGTACATCGGCGCGCTTTTCGGGAGTTCGGGCGGAAAAGTTGATCGATGGCCGGAAACTAGCGGTATCCATCCAGCTTTATGCGTGCTATCGACAGCCCATCGAACTTTGGCCGGATCTTGCGAGGCACTCAGCCTCTGGCGCAGCCAAGCGCACAGACGTCTTTCCAAAATCGAACTGAGGCCGGCGTATGCGTCCGCATTGACGCATGTGACAGCCTCCACCATCAGAGCCTTAAAGGGAACATTCTATGATCACGGGTACCGTGAAATTCTATAACGATCAGAAGGGCTACGGCTTCATTGCGCCGGACCAGGGCGGAAACGACGTGTTCGTTCACGCAACGGCTCTCGAGCGCGCCGGCATGCGCGGCCTTTCGCAGGGCCAGAAGGTCGCTTTCGAAACCGAAACCGATCGTCGCTCGGGCAAGATCGCCGTCAGCGTCATCCAGAACGCTTAAGTGACATCGCGCTGCGGTTAGGGCCGATGGCCTTCCCGGCGGCGTTTTTCGCTTTTTTGATCTAGGTCGCATAGGCCGCGGGTACGCATGCGTATTCGCGGCTTTTGCTTTTTCACGTCATGCCATCCCGCGGCTTAAATCTGGCTGCGCGCGAAGTTCTGCGATCGTCTTCCGAAGCTTCTCGGTCTCGGCGCGCGCATACGCGTCGGCCGCATGCCGCCCGAGATTGACCAGCATTTCCCGCTCGTTGGAATCGATGTCGGTGCCTGCCTCATGCGGGCCGTAAAGCATCACGGCATATGTGTGAACACGGTTCGCAGCAGGAACCGCAAGGATCGGTAAATCGAGCTCAGCCGGAAACCCGGCCTCCTCGGCCGCCGCCTTTTCGAAGCTGCTCGTCTCGCCCTTGAGCAGATTTTTCATCGCTTCCCCGCCGGGACGTAAATCGCGCGCCGCCTTGTCATCCCAGCCGACGCTAGTCTCGAAGCGATGAAATCCGCTCTCCGTCCCTCGGAACGTCGCGGCCGACGCAAGCTTCAGGGA
>JAEWCT010000154.1 GCA_023390485.1 Pseudomonadota bacterium | reverse complement strand
CGCCATACCGATCCGAGTTCGAGCCCGATGACGCCAGCGCCGACGACGACTAGCTTTTTCGGGACCGTCGTGAAGTCGAGTGCGCCCGTCGACGAGACGACGCGCTTTTCATCGATCTCGATGCCGGGAAGGCGCGTGACGTCAGAGCCGGTGGCGATGACGATCCATTTCGTCTCAAGCGTCTGCGTCTCACCGCTTGGAGACGTTACGGCGACCTGGCCCGACTTTACGATGCGGCCGGTGCCGAAAACGCCGTCGATCTTGTTCTTCTTCAGCAGATAGGCGACGCCATCGACGTTGCCTTTGACGCCTTCGCGTTTGAAGGCTTGCATCTTGTCGAGGTCGAGCTTCGGATCAGTGGCGATGCCCATGGCTGCGAAGCCGTGCTTCGTCTCGTCAAAGGAATGTGAGGAATGAAGCAGCGCCTTCGACGGAATGCAGCCGACGTTCAAGCAAGTGCCGCCGAAGGTCGAGCGTTTTTCGACGACGGCGACCTTCATGCCGAGTTGCGCAGCGCGGATTGCGCAGACGTAGCCTCCAGGGCCTGTGCCGATGACGATCAGATCATAGGGCCCTGTCATCGATATTGTCCTCGCATGGTGGCGTTCGCAGGCTCGACTGAGGCACTCGTGCGATGGCCGTTGAACGCTCGTATGCCCCTCCCCTCAGGGGAGGGGTTAGGGGTGGGGTGAAGGTCTTGGTGGAAGAGATGCTGTCACATGCAGGCGTCACGAGAAAGCTCAATAAGTAATACGTGTGTCTCTCCCCACCCCCGACCCCTCCCCGCTGGGGAGGGGGAGAAGTTGACCTTGCGGGTCGAAAGACCCACGCGCCAAAACTCAGCCATCCCTTAAAGCTCCAGGATGAAGCGCTGCGGGTCCTCGAGGCATTCCTTGACGCGAACGAGGAAGGTGACGGCCTCTTTGCCATCGACGATGCGGTGATCGTAGGAGAGCGCCAGGTACATCTTCGGGCGCACGACGATTTGGCCGGCGCGGACGACGGGGCGTTCCTCAATGCGATGCATGCCGAGAATGCCCGATTGCGGGGCGTTCAAAATCGGCGTGGACATCAGCGATCCATAAACGCCACCGTTCGAGATCGTGAAGGTGCCGCCTTGCATGTCTTCGATCGACAGTTTGCCATCGCGCGCGCGGCGGCCGAACTCGTTGATGCGCTGCTCGATCTCGGCGAGGCTCAGGCGATCGGCGTCACGCACGACTGGGACGACGAGGCCCTTCTCGGTGCCGACGGCAACGCCGATGTGATAGTAGTTCTTGTAGATCAGATCATCGCCGTCGATCTCGGCGTTGACCGCCGGCACATCGCGCAACGCCTGAATGCAGGCCTTGACGAACAGTCCCATGAAGCCGAGCTTCACGCCGTGGCGCTTCTCGAAAATGTCTTTGTATTGGGCGCGGAGCGCCATTACCGCGCTCATATCGACGTCGTTGAACGTCGTCAGCATTGCCGCCGTGTTCTGTGCATCCTTGAGACGGCGCGCAATCGTCTGGCGCAGCCTCGTCATCTTGACGCGCTCTTCGCGGGTTGCGTCAACGCTTGTCGAGGGAAGGCGCGTTTCCTGAGGCGGCACAGCCTTCAGTGATGGCGCCGTTGGAATGGCGACGACGTTCGTTGCAGGCGCGGCACTTGCAATCTCATGGACTGGCGGAGCTACGGCGGGCCGCGGCGCAGAGGCTACGGCGTTGACGACGTCTTCCTTCAGGATTTGTCCGCGTCGTCCTGAGCCTTGAATTTCAGAGACTTCCAGACCCGCTTCGGTCATCGCCTTCTGAGCTGCCGGAGGCGGGGGCGGCGGTGCAGTTGCAGCGGCTGGCGCGCGTTCGGGAGCGGGCGAGGGGGACGGGGCTTTCGCTTCGGCCTTCGCTGGTTGCGCCTTACCTGAGCCGTCCCGCAAGGCTGCGAGCAATGATCCGACGGCGACCGTCGAACCGGATTGAACAAGGATTTCGCCCAGAACGCCCGCCGAAGGCGCGGGAACTTCGACCGTTACTTTATCGGTCTCAAGCTCGACAAGGGGCTCGTCCGCATTGACGGCATCGCCGGCCTTCTTAAACCATTTGCCCACGGTCGCTTCCGTTACGCTTTCTCCGAGCGCGGGGACGCGAATCTCGATCGACATCTGAGCCTCTCAAACCTTCCTATGTTCCGAGCGCGTCGGCGACGAGCGCGGTCTGCTCCTTGATATGTTGCGAAAGCAAGCCCGTCGCCGTCGACGCGGAGGCGGGGCGTCCCGCATACCGCGGACGGCGATGAATATAACCGAGGTGGTTCAGAACCCACTCGATATTCGCGTCCATGAAGTACCAGGCGCCCATATTTTTCGGCTCTTCCTGGCACCAGACGATCTCGGCGAACTTGAAGCGGCCGAGCTCTTGAATGAAAGCACGGGCGGCAAACGGATAGAGCTGTTCGACGCGAAGGATGTAAACGTCGTCGCGACCCTGCGCATCGCGCGCGTCGAGAAGGTCGTAGTAGACCTTGCCGGTGCAGATGACGACGCGCTTGATCTCGTTGTCGGGCCTGAGCTTGATCGTGGATGTACCGCGCTCGGCATCGTCCCACAGCAGACGATGGAAGCTGGCGTTGGGCCCGAAATCCTCAAGTTTCGAAACGACGCGCTTGTGGCGCAGCAGCGACTTCGGCGTCATCAAGATCAAAGGCTTGCGGAAGTTGCGATGCAATTGCCGGCGCAGAATATGAAAGTAGTTCGCGGGCGTCGTGCAGTTCGCGACCTGCCAATTGTCTTCGGCGGACAGCTGCAGATAGCGCTCGAGGCGCGCCGAGGAATGTTCGGGTCCCTGACCTTCGTAGCCGTGCGGCAGCAGGCAGACCAATCCCGACATGCGGAGCCATTTGCGCTCGCCGGACGACAGGAACTGGTCGAAAATGACCTGCGCACCGTTTGCGAAGTCGCCGAATTGCGCTTCCCAAAGCGTCAGTGCGTTGGGCTCGGCGAGGGAATAGCCGTATTCGAAACCGAGAACCGCTTCTTCCGACAGCATCGAGTTGACGATCTCGAAGCGCGCCTGGTTGGGCGATAGATGCTTCAGCGGGGCAAACCTGCGTTCGCTTTCCTGATCGATGAAGACGGCGTGGCGCTGCGAGAAGGTTCCGCGCTCGCAATCCTGGCCGGAGAGCCGGACGCGGAAGCCTTCCATCAGAAGGGACGCGAACGCGAGGTGTTCGGCCATGGCCCAGTCGATGCCCTGGCCCGTGTCGATCATTTCGCGGCGGCGCTCGATCAGTTTGCCGACCGTCTTGTGGATGTGAAAGTCGTTCGGGATCGTGGTGATGCGATGCCCAATATCTTTCAGGGTATCGATCGGGATGCCCGTATTGCCGCGCCAATCATCGCTGTCGGCGCGGGTGATGCCGGACCAGCGGCCATCGAGCCAATCCGCCTTGTTCGGCTTGTAGCCGTCGGAAAAACTGAATTCCTTGTCGAGATTGGCGCGCACCGTCGCCTTCATCTCGGAGAACTCGGCGGGCGTCATCACGCCGTCCTCCAGGAGTTCCTTCGAATAGATGTCGACGACCGTCGGATGCGATTTGATGCGCTTGTACAT
>JAEWCT010000145.1 GCA_023390485.1 Pseudomonadota bacterium | reverse complement strand
CGTCAGATGTGTATAGAGACAGGCACCTCCATGATAGGCTTGGCCGAAGATCAAGGTGTCGCGCATGTCGGTGATATCGACCTGCTTTTTCTTCAGGTCGTTGAACCACGCTCCATCGGCCGTCTCGCCGTAAAGGACGGTACCGATGATGCGGTTATCTTTGAGAACAACGCGCTTGTAGACGCCCGCCGAAGCGTCGCGAAGGACGATCTCATGGCGATCCTCGCCATCGGCAAAGTCGCCGAGTGAAAAGAGCTCGATGCCGGTGACCTTCAGCTTCGTCGGCGTATCGCTATGCACGAAAGCTGCCGTGCTTGCCTCATCGACAAGATGTGCCGCCGCGACGCGCGCCATTTCGTAAAGCGGCGCGACGAGGCCGTAGACATGCCCTCCGACTTCCGCGCACTCGCCAAGAGCGTAAATATCCGGATCCGAGGTATGCATCCCGCTATCCACGACGATGCCCCGGCCCGTCGCGAGACCCGCTTCTTTTGCCAGGCCCGCATTCGGCTTTATGCCTGCCGCCATGACGACGAGCGTCGCTGGAATGATGCGGCCGTCGGCAAGCTCGACGCCTTCGACTTTCTTGTCGCCGATAATTGCTTTCGTATTGGCCTTGCAGATGACCTTGATGCCGCGATCTTCGATGGCCCGTTGCAGCAAATAGCCCGCCGCAGGATCGAGCTGCCGCTCCATCAGCGTGGGCATGAGATGAAGGACGGTGACGTCCATGCCCTGAGCTTCGAGACCAGCGGCGGCTTCGAGTCCGAGCAGCCCACCGCCGATAACAACGGCTTTGGCGCGGGATTGCGCCGCAAGCAGCATCGCGTTGACGTCGTCCAGATCGCGGTAGCTCAAGACCCCGGCGAGAGTGTTGCCCGGCACCGGCAGAATGAACGGAACCGAACCCGTGGCGATGACGAGCTTGTCGTAGGGTTCGACGACACCGTGATCGGACGTCACGGTCTTGGCCTCGCGATCGATGGCAACGATCTTATGGCCTTTGTAGAGTGTGATGCCGTTCTTGATGTACCAGCCGTCGCCGTGAATGATGATTTGTTCGTAGTTCTTTTCGCCGGACAGAACGGGCGAAAGCATGATGCGATCGTAATTGACGCGCGGTTCGGCGTTGAAGATCGTGACGTCGTAGCGACCCGGCGCGCTCTCGAGCAAATGCTCGAGCATGCGGCCCGGAGCCATGCCGTTGCCGATGATGACAAGTTTCATGCCTGACCTCCCATCGGGATGAGAGATTCGCGAGTTCCGGACATGCGCCGGACGGAAACGTGCATCCAGACGAAGAGCGTCATGACGATCGCGAACAGCAGCATGAAGCAGCTCGTCCATAGTCCGGTCACCTGATTGAGGAAGCCGAACGCAATCGGCAGGACAAAGCCGCCCAGACCGCCGATCATGCCGACAAGACCACCGACGGAACCGACGTTGTCCGGGTAATACGTTGCGACGTGCTTATAGACGGCGGCTTTGCCGATGCTCATGAAGAAGCCGAGCACAAATGCGATGCCGACGAACACCAGCGGACCGATCTCGAAATGCCTGGCGATCGGGCCGTTCGTTCCGTGCATCACATAGTCGGTTGGCGGCAACGACAGGGCGAGCGTCGCGATGGCCGAGACACCGAAGCACCAATACAGGACGGTGCGTGCGCCGATGCGATCCGACAAGACGCCTCCATAGGCGCGGAAGATGCTCGCCGGGATCGAATAAGCGGCAGCGATCATGCCGGCCGTTTCGATGTCGAAACCGTAGACGCCGATCAGATAACGCGGCAGCCACAGCGCGAGCGCAACAAACGCTCCGAACGCGAAGAAATAGTAGAATGAAAAGCGCCAGACGCGGACGTCCTTCAGCGGCGCGAACTCCATTGCGTAAGCCTTAGGCGCGTCGCCTGTGCGGCGCCGCTCGGCGGTGACAGGATCGTCGGTCGTCGTGAACCAGAAGATGATCGCCATGACCGCCAACACGGCGGCCCAGATCAGTGCGACGGCGTGCCATCCCCATGCGACGAGCGCGAATGGCGCGAGAAATTTCGTGACGGCAGCACCGACGTTGCCTGCACCGAAGATGCCGAGGACGGTGCCTTGCTGTGCCTTCTGATAGAACCGCGAGACATAGGCGATGCCTACGGCGAACGAGCCGCCCGCTAATCCGACGCCGAGCGCCGCCAGCAGCATTTCAGGATAGGTTTGAGCAAAGACGAGAAGCGCCGTTGCAACGCTCGCTGCCAGCATGTTGAGCGTGAAGACCAGACGGCCTCCGTAGCGATCCGTCCAGACACCGAGGAAAACGCGGGCGAGAGAGCCTGTTAAAATCGGCGTTCCCGCAAGCAGACCGAACTCGGTTTCGCTTAGACCAAGCTCCGCTTTGATGCGGATGCCGATGATCGCGAAGATCGTCCAGACCGCGAAACAGACTGTGAAGGCGATGGTCGACACCCAAAGGGCACGCCCTTCGGCCGTGGACACCGTCAAAACGGAATTATCCTGTGTGCGCATGAATTGCTCCCGGTCGTAGCGCGGAAAACAAAAAAGCTGCCGGCCAAGCGCTCGCGCCCGTCGAAACTGGGTGAGAATGCTTGATCGGCAGCTTTGCCTGGAGCGCCCGCCATTGGACGCCGATGAATTCCTAAGAGCGGAAATCTCGCTGCTTAGGCGAGTTGAAACCTTCAACTCGGTTCATGGAACTAGGGATAATGGCGTCGGGAGATGCTTCGCAAGTCCAAACATTCAGCAACTTAGCGAGTCGTCAGCGCAAAATTTGTGCAGTGCACGGTTTGACGCAGATCGCGTCTCTCACTGCTTCTGGCTCGCGATATAGGCGTCGAGCTTATCGGGATCGAACAGGCCACCATCGAAGAATCCGTCGGGTCCAAGCACGAGGCTTGCGCCGGATGAGCCGACTGGAGTTGCAGCCGTCAACGCACCCTCGACCTTGGCATTCGCAACGGGAAGCGCGATGCCCAAGGGCTTCAACGCAGCACGATAAAGGTCAGGCCGATATGTCTCGCGCGCGGTTTGTGCGTTTGCCGCCGTGTGCTGGACTTGCCCCCAACGGACCATCTGTGAATAGAACCAGAGCGCGTGGCTCTTCCACGGAAAGGTCGCACCTTTCGCAAACGGCACGAAAAAATCAGAAACAGCGACGGTGCGCTCCCCGCCGATTGGCAACTGGCCGCGAAGCGCCGGCAACATCCATCCCGCCGGCTGAGCGACATACAGCTTCTCGGCCAGGATCCGCGTAAGGTCGTCGTGATTTGCCGCATCTCCGCACCATTTGGCGGCGTTGCTAAGTGCTCGCAGCAATGCGGATAGCGCTTCCGGATTTTCCTCTGCCCAGAGCGCACCCGCACCGAGAACCTTCTCGGGGCTCGATCGCCATATCGCGGCTTTTACGGTCACGATTTGCCCGCGGCCAAGAAGAGCAGCGGCGGTGCTCCAAGGCTCCCCAACGCAATAGCCATCGATGGTTCCACTCGCCAATGCGTCGACCATCAACGGCGGCGGAACGATGACGATCTCGATATCGC
Source organism: Pseudomonadota bacterium (assembly GCA_023390485.1). GTDB lineage: Bacteria > Pseudomonadota > Alphaproteobacteria > Rhizobiales > Hyphomicrobiaceae > Hyphomicrobium_B. The sequence continues at coordinate 7,807 of JAEWCT010000145.1, read as the reverse complement.
GCGAGGGATCGATACCGCAGGCGGCCAGCCAATAGCGAAGCTCGTAGTTGTGGCCCGAGAACGGATGGACGACAGCGAAGCGCAACAGCGGCTTTCGCTGCGAAACGCGTTCGAGAACGACCTTTTTCAAAGCGTGCCCCGTCGTCGCGGGATCGAAGTTCGCTTCTGCGCCGTGCGCCGACATCGCAGCCCAAACCGCATTCGAAACGGTGACGGCATTTCCGCCTTGGCCAAGGGCCATCGGAACGATCGTCGGAACGGCAAGTGGCGTCAGCCCGAGATTGCAGGCAATCGGCATAGGCCCCAGCATATGCGCGACCTGGAAGTGTCCAACGGCCAAGCGATCACGGATATTGGCCCATGACATCTCGCGTACCAGCGTGAGGTCGATGCCCTCGGCCTCGGCGAACCCCATCTCCTTCGCCGTAACGAGCACTGCGCTGTCCAGAAGTGGCATGAAGCCCGCGGTGATCTGGTGCGTCTCGGCCATATTCACTCCTCCTCGCCAGGTGGTGCGAGGAGCCCCGCTGCTGTGATCAGGCTTTCGGCAATTTCCGAAATCTTTCGGTTCTGGCTCATGGCCGTCTTGCGCAACAGCACGTAGGCTTGCTGCTCCGACAAGCCTCGCGTCGACATCAGAATGCCTTTGGCGCGTTCGACAAGCTTGCGCTTTTCGAGCTCGGAACGCGCCTCGTCAAGCTCTCGCGACATGCGCGAGAAAGCATTGAAACGGCTGATTGCCATGTCGAGGACGGGCTTGACGCGCTCGCGTTTGAGGCCGTCGACGACATAGGCCGAGACGCCGGCTTCAACGGCTGCCTCGATCGAGGCGCTATCCGAACGGTCAACGAACATCGCGATCGGGCGCTTAACGGCGCGCGAAAGCTGAAACATGTTCTCGAGCATGTCGCGGTTCGGGTTTTCAAGATTGATCATGATGACGTCCGGCTGGATCTCCTCGATGCGCCGGGCGATCCCGACGACATCGTAAACGATCGTCAGGTCGTCGTAGCCAGCTTCGCGCAGCCCCGCTTCAATGACGGAAGCGCGGAGATGGTTCTCGTCAATGACCAGAATGGAAAGTGGCTTCAGCCCCGCCGGCATATCTTTATGAATGTGCGAGACCAATCCGCCTACATGATTTTTTCGGCGGGTCAACTATGCAAACGAGCATCGGCTGAGTGGAACCGTATTGTTACGACCCGTACTCGCGCTCGAACTGCTCAAGTAGCTTGCGGAGGGCCGGACGTATGCTTTTCAGCTCTTCGAGGTGATTGACGGAAAGCGCGGCCAACGTCTCTTCGCCCTCTTTAGTGACGTGAACCTGTATCCGGCGACCGTCGGCCGGATCGCCTTTCCTGAGCACGAGCCCGAGGCTTACCAGCCTGTCGACGAGCCCGACCGCCGTATGATGACGAACGAGCAAGCGCTCCGCAATTTGACTGATACTTAGCCAATCCGTCTCGGGAGCACCTTTGATCGAGAGGAGCGCCTGATGCTGCTGCGGCGTGAGGCCCGATCGCGCCGCCGCGTCCTCACTGAAGGCTTGAAACTTGCGGAGCGCATAGCGGAATTCCGCCAGCGCCTCGTAGTTTGCTTTCGTGACAGCCATGCGCTTCGCCGCACCTTTACGCGTCGGAGAAGAACGGGCCTCCGGGTGGCGCTTATCCACTGCCACTCCCCTTCATTCACATTTTCACGCTCACACGCACAATAGATCGCACATCTCATTGGTCAACGGCGCGAACGAGAAGTTTTAAGCGCCGCAGCCGCGTGGGTTGTCGCGGCCCAATGGCCTTCTTGCTTTTATATCGCAATACGATATTTAGGTCGCCTTTGAGCTTCCAAAGGTTGCATCAGCCATCAACAAGGACGGAATGAAGCCCGTAGAAATCGATCGCACCCTCGGCGATTTTACCACGAGCCCGCGCGTACTTTTCGTCGCGGCCATCGCGGTCTTCATCGCAACTGCCAGCGTCGCCGCCGGTGTCGCCCTGCTCGCCCTCATTCGCCTGTGCACGAATATCAGTTATTTCGGCGAGTTGTCCTTCACGCCTCATACGATCGGACAGACTCCGCTCGGTTGGGGTTCGATCCTGATCCCTATGGCGGGCGCGCTGATCATCGGCTTCATGGCGCGCTATGGCAGCGAGAAAATTCGCGGTCACGGAATTCCGGAGGCGCTGGAGGCCATTCTTTTGGGTCGCTCGCGCCTCAGCCCAAAGGTCGCTGTCCTGAAGCCTATTTCATCGGCGATCTCGATTGGCACCGGCGGCCCTTTCGGCGCCGAAGGACCAATCATCATGACCGGCGGCGCGCTTGGCTCGCTCATCGCTCAGATGCTTCCCGTTAGCGACAATGAGCGAAAGACGCTTCTCGTCGCGGGTGCGGCCGCCGGCATGACGACGGTCTTCGGCACTCCGATCGCCGCGGTAATGCTTGCGGTCGAACTTCTTCTTTTCGAGTGGGCGCCACGCAGTTTCATTCCGGTTGCCCTCGCCGCTGCGGTGGCCGCGGTCGAGCGCACCTATCTCCACATGCCGTCGACGTTGTTTCCCTTTTCGGCCGACGTGCAGATTTCGATCACGGGGCTGTTGATCTGGGTTACGGCAGGAGCAATCGCGGGCCTGCTTTCGGGGTGCCTCACGAAGCTTGTCTACACGACAGAAGATTTATTCTCGAAACTTCCAATCCACTGGATGTGGTGGCCGATGATCGGCGGCCTATTCGTCGGCATCGGCGGCATTATCGACCCGCGGGCTCTCAGCGTCGGCTACGACAATATCGATCATCTTCTCAAAGGCGATCTCTCTACTACGAGCGCTCTGTCGCTCATGCTGGTCAAAATGACCATTTGGGGTATCGCGCTCGGCTCCGGCACGTCCGGAGGCGTCCTCGCCCCGCTGCTCATTATTGGTGGCGCTACAGGAATGGTTCTAACAGCCGTCATGCCAACGGCGAGCGCGGGCTTCTGGCCATTTCTGGTCATGGCCGCGACGATGAGCGGAACGATGCGCGTCCCGCTCACTGCAACCTTCTTTGCCGTCGAACTGACTGGCGCAATGAACTGCTTCCTGCCTGTCATGGCGGCTTGCGTTACGGCTTATTGCGTCGCGATCCTCACGACGCGCCGCTCCATCCTGACGGAACGGCTGGCGCGACGTGGACACCATATTGTATGCGAATATCACGTTAGCCCGTTTGCCGTGACACGCGTCGCGGACGTGATGACACAAAGCGTTCAGGTGGTGCCGGGCTCAATGACCTTGCGCGAAGCGGCGGCTTTTTTGGTCGATCCGTCAACGACCCATCCCACGTTTCCCGTTGTCGACAGACAAATGCGTTTGCTCGGGATTATCGACCCCCCCGCAATCATCCGTTGGCGCCGTCAAGGACATTCGCGCACGGTCACGCTTGCTCAGCTTCTCGATGGAACCAAGCCAACGATCGCGCATCCTGACGAGCATCTCAGCGTTGTCGCCGAGCGAATGAACTCCGCGAACATTGCCCATCTGTCGGTTGTCGACAAACAAGATGGCCGGCTTGTCGGGTACATTTCCTGGAAGGACATGATCCGCTCTCAAGCAGGTGCGCATGTCGACCACCGAACGGCCTTCTTCGGATTGGGCAAGTCCGCTTGAGGGGGCTGTCGAATGATCCGTCGAGGCACTCGCGCTATTTCGAACTTAATTCGGGAAAATAGAGTCCTTCCTGCCGGCGGATCCACCACTGGCCGGTCTCGGCATGCGTGGCCGGATCGGCAAATCGATAGTCGTAGAGAAGCGCCCGCACACGTTTGGGCGGATGGTCGGGAAACGGGTTAGGACCAAGCAACGCAAGTACGGGTGCACTGCCTTCGAGCAGGCGTCGAAGCAGACGTTCGAACCATGGATTTTGCGCAAAGCTGCCGTAGGCGACGAACCACATTTGCCAATCGAGCCGCGGCTGATGCGGGATATTCCACGACGGCCGCCGATCGATCGGCACGGGCTTGTAGCGGAATTCGTACTCGCGCCAGCTCTGACCGTCGTCGGAACCCTCAATAATGATCTCCGGCCGGTTCATCGTTGTCGTAGCGAACGGTCCATAGGCATTGACGATGAGCCATGGCGAAATCGCTTCGGTCATACCATTCACGACGGGCAGATTTGGCAATCCGAGTGCCTGCCCGATGCGATCGGCACCGACCGGCACGACTAGCAGCGTCAGCGCGAGCGCGCAGGCCGTCGCGGCTCTGCCCGGCTGCGGCGCACGATTTTGGATCCATTGGCTCAGCTTTTGAGGAATAGCACGTCGAATCGCAGCGTCATCAAACAGAAAAAGGCAAAGCGCAATCGTCAGCAAATTGAAAAAGCCGTAGTTGCCCGTGAGTATGATCAGGGCCTGGAATATCAGGATGCAGAAAGCTGCCAATGCACGCAGCCTGCGCGGCAGGAAAATCAGAAACACGAGAACAAGCTCAATGACGAGCGTCGCCGCGGTCCCGACTGCGAGCGTCCAGGGCGGCAGCTGAGCGGCGTACCACGCCAGAGGCGTTGGGAGAGGCTGCGACATGAAATGGTACTTGAGCGCAGTGAGATCATGCCACGTCGGCTGAGCCGAGACGGCCTTCACGATTCCCGACATGAAAAGATAGCGGAAGATGAGCCAGCGGTAGAGCCAGACGACGATGCGTGAGCCCGCCGTCAGGAAAATTGCCAGGAAGCCCGATTCGAGCAACAGCAAGTCCCACTGGTAGCTCATGAAGACTTGGCCGGCGTAGACACACGAGAGGTAAAGAACGAATAGCCCGACCAGTGCAGCGCAGGTCCATATCCCGAACACAACGAAAAGCCCCAGAAGAATGCCGAGACTGGTCGCCGCGAAAAGCGCAGCATCGTTAGCATTCAGCCAGAAGAGCGTTGGCATTCGCCAATAGGCCGATATCCCCCATCCCTGACGTGCTGCATCCAGATATGCGCCGGCGGGAAGAATGCCATTCTCCCCGACCAACCCTTGGATCTGCACCGCCAGGGAAGCGAATGCGATGACGTAAATGCCGCCGAGCAACCGCAGGAACAGCCACGAAACGAGTTCATAGCGTTCGGGCTCCAGGTGTGCTCCCCACAAGATGTAAGAAAGCCGGGCAAGCAGATCTCTGCGCCTTGCGAAGAATGCGTAGGCCCATTCACTAATGCCGGCAAATCCCGGGATACGTTCGTACATCCACCACCAGGCGGCACGGCCCGGCGCGTAACGCAAGGTTCTGTAGGTGGCTGCCGCGCCCGCGTAGATCGTGCCGTCGGGCTCGATGAGTTGAATGGCGCGTGCGAAGTATTCCCGCGGGATGGCGGGAAAATCTCCGGCCGCTTCTTGGTAAGGCCGGTAGACGACGCGGTCGCCGGTTTGCTGCTTCCAGTAGTCTATCCAATAGCGACAGATCCCGCAGTCGCCATCGTAGACCAGTGTCGCGCGTTGTTCTGCGGGCATGATCGGAAGTCCTGCAGGACAGCCAAAATCATATAAAAGCTGATGAGGACGTTTGTCCTTCAGTCAGCCGACAGGTCCAAGTTTGAATGCGCACGGCATGCTTCACAGCTTGGGAGGGAAATCTCGCGGCCTGAGTGCGATATCTGCCAGGGTATACCGATCCAGCGTGGCGAGAAATCCGGTTCGGGCCTCATTGAGAACGCCTCGCAATTTGCAGCGTGGTGTAATTGCGCAATGATTCTCGGTGCCGAAACATTCGACTAGTGCAAAGTCGGGCTCAGTTGCGCGAACGACGTCACCGAGGCGGATTTTTTCTGGCGGCCTGGCCAGAACGACACCGCCCGATCGGCCGCGGACGGACGTGAGAAAGCCGGTATTCGTGAGTTGGTTCACGACCTTCATCAAGTGGGCGCGAGAAATACCGTAGATACCCGCGGTCTCTTCAATGGTGATCCGGCGGTCGCCTTGGCTCGCTGCATAAAGAAGAACGCGCAGACTGTAGTCGGTAAAGTCCGTCAACCGCATCGTTACACCCGTAGCCTTGCGCGGACATTAAAGTATCCTGAAGGTATCTTTTGTTGATCTTCTGCGCAACTTGCGCAAGAAAGTCGCCCGGCGGTCGAGCACGGCCGTGAGAGTGGTCGCGACATCTCCTAGTGACGTTCAAATGGCCTATCGCATGCGTGGCAATTTGGCCGTTCGACTACGCTTGACCTTAAAGATATATAAAAAATATATCTTTTATCGTTGAGCTGGGCACCAGGCAAAATCTTTGTCCCAAAAGCTTCGAAGGGAGACACCGTGCTAAGTCAGAAAACCATTCAAATCGTCAAGGCAACTGCTCCTGTTCTTCAGGAGCACGGCAATACACTGACCCGACACTTCTACGACCGGATGTTCTCCCACAATCCGGAGGTGCTCCCCTATTTCAACCGGGCAAACCAGACAGCGGGCAAGCAGCAAGCCGCGCTGGCGTCTGCAATTTGCGCGTATGCCGCGAACATCGATAATCTCGGCCAGCTAAAAGAGGCGGTGGAGCTTATCGCGCAAAAACATGCGTCGTTGCAGATCAAGGCCGAACACTATCCCATCGTCGGCGAGAACCTTTTGGCTTCCATTCGCGAGGTCCTGGGAAGCGCCGCGACGGACGAAATCGTCGCCGCATGGGGCGAAGCTTACGGATTTTTGGCCGATATTCTCATCAATCGCGAGGATCAAATATATCGCGAGGCAGCGTCGGTTCCTGGTGGCTGGGAAGGGTTCCGGCGCTTTGTCGTATCGAAGAAAGAGCAGGAAAGCAGCGTCGTTACGTCCTTCTATCTTACTCCAGAAGACAAAGGACCGCTGCCATCCTTCAAGCCGGGTCAATATATCACCATTCGCGTGCGTGCCGGTGACGGACAGACGACTATGCGCCAGTATAGCCTCTCCGCCAAACCTAATTCGGACTGGCTGCGCATCAGCGTGAAGCGTGAAGATAGCGTCGGCGGAACGGTACCCCCGGGCTATGTCTCGAATCTGTTGCATGACACTTTGGCAGTTGGCTCGACGTTGGAGGTCGCTCCTCCATGCGGGGAATTCTTCCTGCATCATGACGATGAGAACGAGCGTCCATTGGTTCTCATCGCAGGGGGTATCGGAATTACGCCGTTGATGAGCATGCTGCAAACTGCCCTGCAAACGCTTCCGCGGCGCGAAGTTGCCTTTATTCACGGTTGTCAGAACGAAGATGTGCAAGCCTTCAAGGCGACCGTCGAAGAACTCAAGGCGCAGCACACCAACTTGAACGCGCACTTTCGCTATCTCGAACCGCAGAAGCCTCTCAGCGCCAATGGGATTGGGACCAGCAAAGGCTTCATCGATGCGAAACTAATCGAGACGATGATCAGCAATCGCGACGCAGAGTATTATTTCTGCGGCCCGACGCCATTCCTCGCCAAAATTCATCGCCTTCTCAATGCGTGGAATGTGCCGCATGCGCAGCAACATTTCGAATTCTTTGGACCGAAAGCGGAACTCGCAGCATTCGCGTGAAGAGGGAAGGAAACAGCAGCGTGGGTGCGATTGGTTTCGCCAGGTTGCACCCACCAAGCCGCACGTTTCTTTAGCTTGATGGAATTGCATAAGATGCATAATGTATGCATCTTAAAAAATGCAGTTCTGAGGGAAACGCCAACCCATGATGGACGAGAGCAATACCGCACCCGCTAAGGCACCGCCGTCAGTCAAGAAGGTAAAGCTGCTTTATGATCTCGTCGGCGGCGAGGAAGGCATCCACCGCCTGGTAGAAGTGTTCTACGACATTGTCGAACGCGAACCGGAAGGGCGTGTCCTGCAC
>JAEWCT010000115.1 GCA_023390485.1 Pseudomonadota bacterium | reverse complement strand
CCGACGATGTAGCGGTCGAGTTCGGATACGATTTCGCGCGGTGAAAAATTCGTCATTGTCTCGATTCAGGAAGATAGGGAGCTAGATGAGTTTTTTGCAGGCCCGGCAGCATGCGGTTTCTGATGGGATGCCAGAAGACGCCCAGAAACAGCACAAATGCGCCGACGACCCCGAGCGTCAGCACGAACGAGGACGAGCTGGCTTCGCCGCCCGTTAGAGGAATGCCGCCGTTCAGCAGGTCGTAGACGGCGACCGTGAAATAGAGGAGCGAAGAGACGAGCAGCGCGCGCCGGTCGATGGCGAGTGCGAAAAGGGCGAGGAAGAACACCGTCACCAGGATCGCTGCGGAGGTCGCGGCGCCGATCGTCGTGCCTTTGATCAAAAGGATGACAGGCGAGACGATCAGGGGTGCCGCAACGAGCTGCAGCCAGAAGGCGCAATCGGAGAGGCGCGTCTGTCGCTTCGGATCGCGGGCATCGTAGGCGAGCGCAATCGCGAGGACGGCGAGGCCGTAGCCCAACGCGACGAACGAGGGGCCGATCTCCGCAATCTGGAAGAGGCCCTTACTCACGACGGCGTAGCCAAAGAAGGCGATCAGGGCGAGCGCGAAGGGCAGGCGGAAGCGCACGTAGTAGACGATCGCGGCGATGAGGGCCGGTGTTCCGAACCTGAGCGAGGGGTTTCGCCAGAACGCGAATTCGGAATCGACGCTCCAGTTCGATGAGCTAAAGCTCGTCCAGTGCATCTGAACGACGACGGCCGCGGCGGCAAAGGCGACGAACAGGACCGAGAGGACCATTCCTGGGAGAACCGCGCGGAGGCGCGCGACGAGAATTTCGCTCAAGATCCAGAACGTGACGGCGGCAAGCGCGAGCGTGCCGAACCAGCTCATGCCAAAGGTGCTTGCCGTCGAGCTGGCGATAAGGAACGCGCCGGCAACGAGTAGCACGCCGATCGTCAGGAAGACGTCGTTGAAGCCGTTCAGGAAGCGAAAGCGCTCTTCATCGGCAATGGCCGGTTCGCCGTCAGGTCCGACGCCCGCTGCGCCGCGGCGCATGGCTTTCAACTTCTCGGCCTGAGCCGCATCGATGACGCCGGCTTCAACCGCAGCCTTCAGGTCTTCAGGTGATAATGCGCTTGGCATCTGTCAGTCATCCGGCTGTTGGTTGCTGGTTCGTAGCTCGGTAAAGGCGGCAAGATTTTCCAATGTGGACATCATGCCCTTCTCGTGGTCGCCCGGTCGTATCCCAACCGGCACATTCTCGCAAAGGATCGTGACCTCGGTGCCGCTTGGAACGGCGGTCAATGTCGTCGTGACCGTCATGGCGCCCGCAAACGCCGGATCGTGGGTTTCGAACTCGACGCGTTCGACGATGCGTTCGTTCGGGACCCATTCCAGAAAGCGGCCATGGAAGACATCTCGATGCGCCGACGTCTTTCCGGGTACATCGTGCTCCGGCCCGGCATATTCAAATGCCATGCGAAAGCTGCCGCCCTGGCGCGCGTCGAAGGCGTAGACCTTACACGTCATGCCTTGGGGCGGGCGCCAGCTTGCGATGGCTTCGGCGCTCGAGAACGCCCGAAAAATCGCTTCCGGCGCCGCCCTGATGACACGTGAGGATGAATGCGTCTGCATTTCGCCGACCCTGTTCGCGGTGACGCTAGCCTGGCGCGTCCAGCGCTTCGAGGACGATGTTCTTGTTCGTATAGACGCAGATATCGGCGGCAATGCTCATCGCCTTGCGGGCGATGGCCTCGGCGTCGAGGGGCTGGTCGATCAGCGCGCGGGCGGCGGCGAGCGCATAATTGCCGCCGGAGCCGATGCCCGCGATGGCGTTTTCTGGCTCTAGAACATCGCCGGTGCCGGTCAGGACGAGGGTGGTCGACGCGTCCGCAACGATCATCATCGCCTCGAGGCGGCGCAGAAAGCGGTCGGTGCGCCAGTCCTTGGCGAGCTCGACGGCCGCGCGCGTCAGCTGGCCGGGGTACATTTCGAGCTTGGCTTCGAGGCGCTCGAAAAGGGTGAAGGCGTCGGCCGTCGCGCCGGCAAAGCCGCCGATGACATCGCCCTTGCCCAGGCGGCGGACCTTCTTGGCGTTGGCCTTGATGATCGTCTGGCCGAGGCTAACCTGACCATCGCCGGCAACTACAACCCGGCCGCCCTTGCGGACGGTGAGTATTGTGGTGGCGTGCCACGACGAATCGCCAGCATTTGGGCTCTGTTGGGTCATTTGTATCGCGTCAGTTAAGCTTTTGCAGGCAGGATGCAAGGGAAGGCGGCTGCCTGCGGCCAAGGAGCCGGTTAGCCACCCTTGGCCCGGCGGCCTACAAGCTGATAAACGCTCTCGCATGCGTCCGGCAAGCAGGCGCCCGGCAGGTAGATGGACGGCGATTAACGTTTGGTGGATGTCGGAGAGATTCACGTGAAGCAACGGCAGGCCTCGATCACGCGTACGACCAAGGAGACGGAGATCTCCGCAACCGTCGATCTCGACGGGACAGGCGCGTACGATATTTCGACGGGCATCGGGTTTCTCGATCATATGCTGGAGCAACTCGCCCGGCATTCGCTGATTGACATCACGCTCAGGGCCAAGGGCGATCTGCATATCGACTTCCACCACACGGCTGAAGATACGGGCATCGTCATCGGGCAGGCGATTGCGAAGGCGCTCGGCGACAAGGCGGGTATAGTTCGCTACGCCGACGTGCATCTGCCGATGGACGAAACGCTGACGCGCGTCGCGCTCGACGTTTCCGGGCGGCCATTCCTGATCTGGAAAGCCGAGTTCTCGCGACCGAAGGTCGGCGAAATGGACACCGAGCTGTTTCGCGAGTGGTTTCAAGCATTTGCTCAGAATGCGGGCATCACGCTGCACGTCGAAAACCTTTATGGCGAGAACAATCACCATATTGCCGAGACCTGCTATAAGGGTTTGGCGCGGGCGCTCAGGGCCGCTATTGCTCTCGACCCGCGGCAGGCGGGGCGCATCCCGTCGACGAAGGGCATGCTGCAGGGCTGATTTCGCGGTTCCCGGCTTCGGGCCGGCATTTGAAGGATCAAGGAGTGTTGAGTTCCGTGGCGACCTATACCGTGCACGAACCCCCTGTTTCAGACTCCGATCGCGTTGACCGCGCCGTTGAGCTTGCGTTCGTCAAGGACGGATTTTCCTGGCTGACGGCGATCTTTCCGCCGCTCGGGTTCCTCGCCCACGGGCTCTGGCTGATGGCCATCGCGTATCTCGCGGGCATTGGCCTTCTCAGTTACGTTTTGACGGCGTTGAAAGTCGATCCGGGCTGGATCAGCTTGATCATTTTCATGATCAATATCTATCTCGGCTTCGAGATTTCGACGTTGCGGCGCTGGATGCTCGATCAAAAGGGCTGGCAAATGCTCGGCGTCGTCAACGGGCGCTCGATCGCCGAGTGCGAACGGCGTTTCTTCGATAGCTGGCTGCCGGGTCAACCGATCATTCAAAGCGACACGCCGGGCGGCACGGGCAAGCCCACGGCTGGCTCCGGCGGCAGCCGCTTCTGGCCCTTCGGCGCGGGGGCTTGAGGCTCTAAGCCCTGATGCAGAACGTCGTTATTATCGATTACGGGTCGGGAAATCTTCATTCGGCCGCGAAAGCTTTCGAGAGCGCGGCTCGCGGCAGCGCCAATCCGTCAAAAATCATCGTCAGTCCGCGTCCGGAGGACGTGCTCGCGGCGGATCGCATCGTGCTGCCCGGCGTCGGCGCCTACGGGGACTGCAAGGCCGGTCTCGAACGTGTTCCGGGACTTATTCCGGCGCTCGAGGAAGCCGTCCGGAAAAAAGGCCGGCCGTTTCTCGGCATTTGCGTCGGCATGCAGCTCTTGAGCGAGCGCGGCCTCGAGTTCGTCGAGACGCCGGGGCTCGGTTGGATCAAGGGCGAGGTGCGGGCCATCGAGCCCAAGGATCCGGCGCTCAAGATCCCGCACATGGGTTGGAATACGCTCAACGTCGTGACGCCGCATGCGCTGCTCGACGGAATTCAGACGGGGCCTAACGGCTGGCACGCCTATTTCGTGCATTCGTTCGCGATGGTGCCCAAAGAGCGCCGCGTCGTTGTCGCCGAGACGGACTACGGCGGCGCGATTACGGCGCTCGTTGCGGACGGCAACATCGCCGGTACGCAATTTCACCCTGAGAAAAGCCAGAAGCTCGGCCTCAAGCTGATTGCGAATTTTCTCGGCTGGAAACCGTAGCGACCTCCGCCATGCCGACGAAGGTTCGGCAGCCAGTCAAATTTCAGAGCGACAGGTTTGGGGTGTAGTGCGCGGCCGATTGCGGCTCGCGCGCTTCGTCTTGCTGAGGCTTGCCTGGATCCCTGCCTTCGCCGGGATGACGGAAGAGGGCGGATTGTCGTTCCTTCTCCCTTGGGAGAAGGTGGCCGAAGGCCGGATGAGGGGCGTGGTTGCCGAACGAAGAAGCCCCTCACCTGCCCATCTCGCCGAAGGCGAGCCTCCGGCGCGACGGGCATCCACACCCGTTCCGGGAGAGGAAGGCGTTAGGACGTTTGTAGCGGCTCTGCG
>JAEWCT010000071.1 GCA_023390485.1 Pseudomonadota bacterium | reverse complement strand
CTGCAAAGCGGGTTCGCGCAGGCACGCGCGCATTTGCCCGGGCTCGAGGAGAGCTGGTCCGGGGATCAGATGGATTTTCGGTTCGCGATCATGGGGCAGACGGTGAACGGGCGCATCGACGTTCTCGAAGATTGCGCGCGCATCGAGGTCTTCCTGCCGCAGGCGCTGGGCTGGCTCGCGCGAACGATCGGGCGCCGTGTTTCGGAGCAGGCCACACTGATGCTCGAGAAGCGCTGACTCGAGTGCGTTCGCCCTCTAGTTTGCCTGTAGCCGTTTTCTGGCTTCCTGGGCTTCCTTCATATCGGGATTGAGCGCCAGCGCCTTGTCGAGAGCAGCGAGCGCAAGCGCCTTGTCGCCGCCCTGGCTGTAGACGAGCGCGAGGCGCAAGTAGGTTTCGGGATTGGGTGGCGGAAGCTTGGTGGCCTTCTCGAGCGCGGCGGCTGCTGACGTGAGATCGCCGCGGGCGCGATAGACCCATCCGAGCGTGTCATGGAATGGCCCGTATCGCGGATCGAGTTCGACGGCGCGCTTTGCTCGCTCCAAGGCTATATCGAGATCGCGGTTCTCGTTCGCCAGGATCCAGGCGAGATTGTTGAGAATGACCGGTTGATCCATCTTCAGCGCCAACGAACGGTGATAGGCAGCCTCGGCCTCCGGCCATCGAGCGAAGATTTGATGGATCAATCCAATGGAGGCCCAGGCTTCGACAAGATCGGGCTCGATTTTTGTCGCGGCACCGAAGGCCTGCAGTGCACGCTCCAAATCCTTTCGTCTCAAAAGCGCATTGCCGCGGGCGGCCTGCGCTGCGGCCGATCTGGCATCGAGCTTCGCGCCGCGTCAGCTGCCTTCAGCGCATCATCAGGTCGATTCAGAGCGAGATTGATGCGGCTCAGTGTGAGCTGGAATCCCGGATTCTGCGGCGCCAGCTTGGCCGCTTCAGCTGCAGCTGCACGCGCCTCATCTAGTTTCTTGAGCTGGACGAGCGATGCTGCGAGACCGTGATGCGCCGCCGCATTCTTTTTGTCGCGTGCCGTGGCTTCGCGAAACTTCTCTTCTGCGCGACTGGGTTGACGCTTCACCAGCAGGTAAATGTCGCCGAGATCGAGCAGTGCGGCAGTCGACTTATCATCAACGACCGTGGCGCGCTCGAGCAAGGCGATCGCCTTCTCGTAATCGCCTTTCGCCTGCTGCAGCCGCGCGGCGCCGACCAGAGTTTCTGTCCGATCGGGATACGCGATCAGCGCTTCGTTGATCCATTTCTCCGCGACGGCAATTTGCTTGCGTCGCAGTGCGATATCGGCGAGGCCGAGCATCGGCCCCATAGCTTTCGCATCCACCTGTAGCGCGCGACGAAACGCGACTTCTGCGTCGCCGAGCGCTCCTGATTTCAAAAACGCCAGGCCCTGTTGATAAGGATCTCCTTGCGCCGTCGTCGGATCGGCAGCTTTAGGGACCGGTGTCTGCGCCGGGGCCGGCAGCAACGCGCCCGACAAAACAATACAGACCGCCGTTACGGCAATAGTCAGCAGGACTTTGGTCATTTATCTCCCAGGAGCGACAAAGAACGGTTGCTCTTTGCGCGATCGAAGTCAACCGATGCGCGATATGTCTACAATTTTTACACAAAATTAGAAATGCCGTGGGCTCCACCCGTTTTCCATCTCGCATCCGCAGCATGAGATGGCAGGTAAGGGAGGTCAGAATTAGAATAAATATAGGGCGTCCGAATTATTTTTGATTTTTCGGAAAGTATTTCGTCCGATGCCGGACTTCATGACATCGCGTCGCGCATCCTGCGCACCTGTCGGGCCGACCCCATCTAACATATGTGGGTGATGAATCGCGGCTTGCCGCAACTATAAGTCGCGATTCCGGGAGTGCGCTGCAATAAGCGCCAGAACCTTCGCTCAACCGGTGCGCGCGTCTTTGGATTATTAGACAAGTACAGATAAAGCGTGCAGTAAGTAATTTGTAAAACGATTTAACACGAACGTCGGTCAAGTGAGACGGATCGATGTCAATTCAACCTCTTAGCGGCTGGCCCGGAACTTGCTCCATATGAAGCCGGAGTGAACAACGGAGGGGTGAATGAGATTTTCTAAGATAGCAGGGGTTAGCGTACTCGCTTTAATGGCGGGGCTTACCTCGGGTACAGCACACGCAAGTCTATCGCTACGGCAGGCTTTCCAAGACGCGGCCTTGTCGATCGACGGTTTCGGCGGTGATTCGGGTACGATCAGTGCCGATATTCCCGCTGGATCGGTTGTCCAGAAGGCCTATCTCTATGGCGCAAGCGTTTGGGACGCCTCGTTCGGCAGCACGACGTTCCAGGGAACGACCTTTACGGCCGCGCAAGGCACGCTGCTGGCGCCAAACGTGAACCCGGCCAGCACATATCTGTTCGACGTCACCAGCATCGTGAAGCCGATCGTCGATAGCGGCTCCGGCGGTATCTATAACTTCTCGATCTCCGACATCGCAGCCGATGGCGAAGTCCTCGTAGTCGTCTACAAGAACGCGTCCACTGTCGGCGGCACGGCGATCATCATGGATGGAGAGCTTGCCACAACCGGTGACTCGGCCACGCTGACTTTCTCGAGCCCCTATACGGGAGGTCAGGCGGTCATGTCGCTGGCGTCGAGCTTCAGCTACAACGGCGGCACGGCTCAGAACGCCACAGGGCAAGTCACGAGAGTTGACGTTTCCACCAGCTCGAATCCGTCTCCGCGGAGGCTGACGAGCTGCGCGGGCGGCAACGATGACGGCAATTTCGCGAACGCCAATGGCACACTCATTACCGTTGGCGGTGTCGGTGACTCGACTGCGAACCCGAATCCCAATTGCCAGGGCGGTGCCGGAGACGACGAGCTTTACGATCTGTCGCAAGGAAACTCGGCGGACTCCAACCCGTTTCTGGTACCCGGCGACACGTCGTTGACTCTGACGACCGTCAACCCGACGAATGATGACAATGTCTTCGGTCTGTTCTTCACGTCGACGTTCCGGGTTTCCTCGGTAAACAACGAAGATATCGAGAATCCACCGACCACGGTGCCGGAGCCCGGCACGTTGACGCTGCTCGGCGCTGGCCTAGCAGGTCTCGCTCTGGCACGGCGCCGGCGCAGCTAAGCAGAAGCGGATAGCGATCTAACGGCGGCTCCTCGGAGCCGCCGTTTTATTTATGAGTTTGATATCGACTGCTGCCGGACGAAGAGCTCTCTCCTTCGTTTGCATCGAGTTGCAGATGCCTACACGCACAGGTGGTGATCGCGGCGGCTCGGACGTATAAGCGCGCAAAAAGATATCCGAAATCAACGCTGCAATGGAGTTGTTAACCGTCCTTCAACCGTCGCT
>JAEWCT010000035.1 GCA_023390485.1 Pseudomonadota bacterium | reverse complement strand
GTAGCCCCTCACCCTAACCCTCTCCCCGTGAAGGACGGGGCGAGGGAATTCAATTCTTAGTAGATGTCGCGTTGATAGCGGCCGGCTTTCGTCAGCTCCTTGAGCTTCGCCCGGCCTGCTTCTTCGTCGCCCTTCAACGGCTCGGCTAGAACCTTGACGAGCGTGGCGTCGACATCTTTCGCCATACCCTTCTCGTCGCCGCAGACGTAGATGTGGGCACCTTCCTGGAGCCACGCATTGATCTCCGCGCGCTTCTCCCAGATACGATGCTGGACATAGATCTTTTCCGGCTGATCGCGCGAGAATGCAACGTCGATGCGTGTCAGGTCGCCCGACGCCAGATAATCCTGCCACTCGAGCTGATACAGGAAATCGTTGGTAAAGTTCCGCTCGCCGAAGAAAAGCCAGCTCTTGCCCTTGGCGCCGTCCGCAACGCGCTCTTCGACGAAGCCGCGATAGGGCGCAACGCCGGTGCCGGCACCGATCATGATGATCGGCGTATGCCCGTCCGCCGGCAAGCGGAAATGCCGGTTCGGCTTGACGTAAATGCGCGCGTTTTGCCCGGCCTTGCGGCGCTCGCCCAGGAACGTCGAAGAGACGCCCTTGCGCACGCGGCCATGTGACTCCCAGCGCACCGCGCCGACGAGAAGATGCGCTTCTCCCGGATGCGCCTTGAGGCTCGACGCGACGGAATAGAGCCGTCCCGGCAACGGCCGCAAAAGCCCCGTCAACTGTTCCTGCGTGAGCTTTTCCGGATAGGAGAGGAAGAGATCGATCAGCTGCCGGTCCGCTGCAAACTTCGGATAAGCCTCGCCTTCGAGCAGCGCCTTGACGTCGGCGCGGCCCGTCAGCTTCGCGTAGTTGTCGACAAGTGCCCGCGATAGCGTCGTGACGTCGTAGGATTTCTGCAGCTTCAGCAGCAGCGCCGCCTCCGAGCCGAGGCCAACCGCCTGTAGAAGGTCATCGACGAGAGCCGGATCGTTTTCGGGCAACAGCCCGATGGCGTCGCCCGGCTGATATTTGAATGCCGGATCATCGAACGCAAATTCCGCATGCCACGTTTCGCGCGTCGAGCCGCTGCCGTTCAAATTGACGAGCGCCGCAATCTCGGCTTCGAGCGGCTGTTCGGCGGTGTATCTTGGTTCGTCATCCTCGAGATGTGGAAGAACGCCCCCGAAATCGACGTGCACGACTGTGCCGCCCGCCGCCGTATCTTCCGGTGCAAGCTTGGCCAGCGCACCTTCCGTCCATTCCGCGGCCTTCTTCGCATAGTCGAGATCGAGATCGACGCGATCAAAGCTCCGCACACCGCCGAGTTCTTCAAGCCGCTGATCGATCGCCTTGCCGACGGCGCAGAACTGCGCATAGGCCGTGTCGCCCAGCGCCAGAACCGCGAACTTGGCACCATCTATCCGCGGCGCCGCATCGCTCATCAGCGCCTGATAGAAGTCAACGGCGCGTGCCGGCGGATCGCCCTCACCCCACGTCGCCGCGAACACGACGATGTTCTTGGATTTGGCGAGGAGCGCCATGTCGGCGTCCGCCATGTCGTACACTCTCGCATCGAGACCGTGCTTCTGCGCAGCCTTCTTTGCCTTGGCCGCGAGGGCTTCCGAATTGCCGCTTTCGCTCGCGTAGAGAATGGTCAGCGGTGCACGCGGCTTCGCAGCCGGAACCGGCTGAACCATGCCCCCGCTCTGGGCGGCCTCGAAACCGGCGAAAAAGCCGGCGAGCCATGAACGCTGCTGCGGAGTTGTCCGCGCAACCACTTTATTCAACAGCTCAATGTCTTCCGGCTGAAAAGGCGCGTTGCGCGGAAGTAGAGGGGTCGCAGTCACTCAAAGTCTCCTCGTCAGGGCGGACGCCCGGCGATCGGGACGCGGGCGTAGCGCGCCTCTGAGCCCGGGAAAGCCCAAACACGCCGATCGGCCATGCGTCCGACGCGGCATATAAACGGTCAAATCTTAATAGCCGCCCGACAATGCCGGGCTTCACGCCGATGAGGGTGATTTCATACGCTAAAGTAGAACAATTTTCCACACAACTGCGGCGCTTCATCCAAACATAAGAATAATTTTCTAATATATCAGAGTTGCGCCCTGCAAAAATCATAGGCTGCGGCTCTAAGTGGGAAGCGCGCACTAACGGAAACCGTCTGCGTAGCTGACGAGGTATCCCAATCGGCAGTCAAATCGATCACACGCAGACGTGAAGCGCATTGATTTGAAAAGCAGACCCCGAACATGATCTCTAGGTCATGACAGCGGCAACCAGCCTTGACTTTAGTGGGCTGATCCGCAGATTGGGCCGGCACAAAAAGTGTCTGCACCGGTCTAGTGGGCCCTCGGCGGGGTCTGCCAGGAACGTAAGCAGTTTACCGCTTTTGGAGGAAACACAATGAAGATTTGGACCAAACCCGCAGTGCGCGAGCAGGAAGTCGGCCTCGAGGTCACGAGCTACCTGCCGGCCGAGATCGACCTCATCTAATTGATGAAGTCTTCAGTCTCGCAAGGTTTGTGAGACACCGGCGCGGCGGTCGTTGATCATCGGCCGCCGCTGCTGTTTGCTCTCGAAAAATGAGAGCGCTGCCGGCTTCGGCGACCCGTCGGCGCAACCATATAAGCTCACATGATCATCAAAGTGCTCGGATCCGCCGCTGGGGGTGGATTTCCGCAATGGAATTGCAATGGCTTTCACTCCGCAAGCGTGAGAGCCGGTGTGGCGGGATACAGGCCAAGACTGCAATCCTCCCTCGCCGTCAGTAGTGACGGCGCCAACTGGGTATTGCTCAATGCCTCCCCGGACATTCGCCAGCAGATCAACGAAACGCCGGAACTGCAGCCCGTCAAAAACGGAGCGCTCCGCAATTCGCCGATCAAGGCCGTGGTTCTGACCAACGCCGACGTCGATCACATCACCGGGCTCTTGAGCCTCCGCGAAGGCCAGCCCTTTTCGATCTACGCCGCCGACCGCGTTCTCGCGACGCTGGAAGCAAATAGCGTTTTCGATGTCCTCGCCAGAGACAAAGTCCACCGCATCCCGTTCGAGCTGAATGCGCCAACGCGTCTCGAAGGCGCCGGCGTCGATTTGGGCCTCGTCGTCGAAGCC
>JAEWCT010000395.1 GCA_023390485.1 Pseudomonadota bacterium | reverse complement strand
AGATCGCACTCCGCGCTTTTTTGCGACTGCATCAGATCATATTCAGATCATAATCGGAAGAGTCGGGCGCCTAACATAGAAGTAAGTTATTGATTTTATTGGTGGGCCCGCCAGGACTCGAACCTGGAACCAGACGGTTATGAGCCGTCAGCTCTAACCATTGAGCTACGGGCCCCGCGCGGGTTCTCATACCAGATGTTCGGCGAAGGGCCAGAGCTGGTCCGCGAATCCCTGTCGGCAATCTGTCGCCAGGGCAATTTAATTGAGTTTACTGTAGGTCAGAACGTTGGAAGACAACCCAAAATTGCGCATCGACGCTAAATATCGCGCGTTCAGCCGAGATACAGTATCTCGCCCTCTTTTGCCCGCGAACCGCTTATAGCGAGCGGAGAAAAGGTGAGGAGACCCCCATGCTAAGCGCCCCGCGTTCTCGAATTTTCGTTCTGCTGCTCAATATCGCTCTGGCGTCGGGTTTCCTCGTGACGCAGGCAACCGTCTTGCATGCTGAGGATAAGGTCATGGAGCGCACGATTACCGTTTCCGCAACTGGGACGGCCGAAGCCGAGCCCGACAGCGCCCGCATCACTTCAGGGGTCACGACGGAAGCCAAGACCGCGCGCGAGGCACTGGCCGCCAACAGTGAGACGATGAGCAAAGTCATCGCGGAACTCAAAGCCGGCGGCATCAATCCGAAAGACATCCAGACCGCGGCGTTCAACGTCGAGCCCGTGATGGATTTTTCCAAGGACGGGCAACCGCCGGTGCTTCGGGGCTATCGGGTGAGCAACCAGGTCGTCGTCACCGTTCGCGAACTCGGCAAGCTGGGCGAGATTCTCGATCAGATCGTAAACGCGGGCGCCAATCAGATTCAGGGGCTGACATTCGAGGTGTCGAAGGAAGACACGCTCAAGGACGAGGCGCGCAAGGAAGCGATTGCCAACGCACTGCGGCGCGCCAAGTTGCTGGCAGCCGCTGCCGGAGCCGAAGTCGGCAACGTGATCCAGATCTCGGAAGAAACGACGTCGGGCGGACCAGTGACGTACGCTCCCCGCATGGCAAAGGCCGCGATGGGCGCCCCGATCGAGACCGGCACGAGCACACTCGAAGCCCGCGTGACGGTGACCTGGGCGCTGAAATAGCAGCGCCATTCAGGCGAGGTTGATCAGGCGAGGTTGACGACTTCGACGTCGACCTTAGCCGTCGTCCCACCGCCGGGCTGCTTCAACCAATCACCGAAGTTGTGCATCTCGCCGGTTTCGCGGACACGTGCGAGACGGGCGAGATCGATCTCGGCCGACACCCATTCGGCTGCATTGAGTGTGCCTTCCGCGAGCACGCCGGTATCCGAAACATCGTGCTCGGAAGGCACATAGATGCCAGCCGCGCCGGCATTGAAGTCGACGGCGGGTGACCAGGGCGCATCGCCGACCGTCGGGCTCTGCACGGCGGCAATCGTATTCTCGAGCGCGCGCGCCATCGAGCCTGTACGAACGCGGTGGTAGCCGGACGTCCGTTCCGTGCACGAGGGAACGAGCAGCACTTCCGCTCCCGCTTCCGCCATCGCGCGCGCGATCAAAGGAAACTCGCTATCGTAGCAGATGGCGATGCCGATGGTGCCGAGCGACGTCGAGAACACCCGCACCGGACCGCCTGCGGTGACGCCCCAGTTGTGTTCGAAGGGCGTCATGACCAGCTTCTCCTGCTCGCCGACAGACCCTTTGGGCGTCACGAGCTGAGCCGCATTCACGAAGCGGCCGTCGCTCTTTTTCACCGGCCCCGATCCGACCAGAATATGCACGTGGTGCTTCTTCGCGAGTTCCAAATGGAGCTGGACGCGGCTTTCCTTGAGCTCCGCAACCTTCGTGAGCGTCGCCTGGAGATCTTCGTAGACTTCGGGTCCAAAGCAGGCGGCCTGCTCGATCGCCGCGTATTCCGGAAAGACCAGAAGCTCAGCGCCGGTCGCAGCACCGTGCTTGACCCAGAGCGCGATCTTCTTCTCCCACTCGGCGAGCGTCTTCGGCTGGCCGATCGGATATTGGGAACTCGCGACTTTGAGAGACTTCGCCCGCATCAGAAGGTTTTCATCCAGAACTGCATCTTATGGGTCGTCTCGCCGGGCTGATCGATGTCTTTCCAGTCATAGGTCGCGACGATGCCGTCCACCGGAGCGTAGCCGCGCTTTTTCCAGAATGGATCAAGTGGGGCGTAATCCGCCGGCTTCAACGGGTGATCGTCGGGCCGGACGACGCGGCAGAACGACGAATGCGTGAACCCGCCGAGTTTTTTCGCTTGCGCTTCGCGGCCATCGAAGAACGCGTGTCCGAGGCCATGGCCGCGGTGGCTCTTCAACAGCACGCTCTCGCCGCAATAGAAGATCTTCGAAATGTCGTAGCCGGCTTTTCGGAACGGCTCACCGAACTCGTCAGCATGCTCGATCATCGGCGCCCCGGTCGAAGCGCCGACCATCTGGTCGCCATCGTACGCAGTAACGACCACGGCGCCCTTCGCGGCGGCAAACTTCTCGAGATACTTTTCCTCGTACTCGAGCGTACCGTCGTAGAGATACGGCCAATCGCGAAAGACGACGATGCGCAGCCGGCCGAGATCCGGAAGGACCTTGAGAATGTCCTTGCCGGTGACCGATTTGACTTCGAGGTTCTTCTTCTCGCCCGCAGCTGCCGCCATTGCGATCGATGCCCTCAGCCCGCGACCTGCGCGATCCAATCCGTCAGATTGTAATAGGTCGTGACGCGGGCGATCTTGCCGTCGCGGACGGCGAAGAACGTACCGGCGGGCAGAACGTATTTCTGGCCAACGGCGTCCGGCAGACCCTCTTCCGTATTCTTGTAGATTCCGTGCACGTTGAATTCCGCAGCGGCACGGGTCGCATCCTTCGAGACGAGGACGACGATGTCCTTCAGCTCTTCCTTGTAGTTGTGCGACATGCGCGCGTTGAAAGCGCGAAACTTCTCTTTGCCTTGGCGCCGCTCGCCCTGGTTGACGTCGTGGATCACGTCGTCGGTCAAGTAGTCCAGCATGGCGTCGGTATCGCCCCGGTTGAAGGCGGCATAATATTCGCGGATGAGCGCAGCCGTTGCGGCACGGGCTTGCGATTCTGGCGTGGTATCGGACATCGGTTGTCTCTCCGGAAGGGTCGTCAATGAAGCTGCCGGGGTCTTTAGCAGGTCGGACCGGAGCCTTCCATGCGCAAGCGTGGTGGGGTAAACGCGACATTTCACCTTCAGTCGCGGAATCCGGAGAGGCTAATGGCGCGCGTTCAAGAGCTTTTCGTGACCCAAATCTACCGGGAAGAGCTTCAACGCGGCCCGACCTCGGCTCTGATCCAGGAGCTTGACGAGGCCGCCCGCGAAATGTCGGCCCACGACAGGGCCGGGCAAGCCTGGGCAAAGGCGAATGATTATCCGGGATATACATCTTATGCCTCGCTCAACGACCTTCCCGACAGGCACCCCGCATTCGGCGATCTCGTCGGCGTTTTGAACCGGCATGCGAACGCATTCGTTAAAATCCTTGAGTTTGAAATGGACGGGAAGCGCGTGGCGCTCGACAGCCTCTGGATCAACGTCCTGAAGCCCGGCGGACATCACACGGCGCACATTCATCCGCATTCGGTGATCAGCGGCACGCTCTATCTCGACGTGCCGAAAGACGCGAGCGCCATCAAGTACGAAGACCCGAGACTGCCGATGTTCATGGCCGCGCCGCCACGCAAGCCCTCGGCGAAAGAGAAGAACAAGACGTTCGTCGCGGTTCAACCCACGGCGGGCACGCTTCTGCTCTGGGAAAGCTGGCTTCGGCACGAGGTGCCCGTCAATCACGCCAAAGCCGAGCGTGTTTCCGTGAGCTTCAATTTTCGTCTCGATTGATCGATGGGACGAAGCAGGGGGCGTTCTACTCTCCGAGAACATGGACGACGACCTGCCGTGCGTGGGGCCTGCGCCGGTGCTCGAAAAGATAAATGCCTTGCCAGGTGCCGAGCATCATTTGAAACCCGGCGATGGGAACCGACAGGGTCGTTTGGGTTAGCGCACTCTTAACGTGCGCGGGCATATCGTCCGGACCCTCCGACTGATGCACGAAGAGCGGATCGCCATCCGGCACCAGACGCTTGAAGAAGGCGACGAGATCGCGCTGCACGTCGGGATCGGCATTTTCCTGTATCAGCAGCGACGCCGAGGTATGGCGGCAGAAGACGTGCACGATGCCCGTCTCGATGCCCGCGGTCCGGACGATCCGCGCCACGTCATCCGTTAGTTCCCTAAGGCCGGTGCCGCGCGTCTCAATTTCCAATATTTCCTGATATTGTCGCATCCTGGTGCCCGTCTCCAAGAGAGCCTATATATGCGAGATGAGCAGAGCATTCGTCAAAGAAACCGATGCGGTCGAAGAGCTTCCTGATAGGCTTATCTCCGAGCATCGCAATCTGGTCACGCCGGAAGGCCTGACCCTGATCGAGGCTGAAGTCGAAAGGCTGCAGGCGGAGCTTTCTGAAGCCCAGCAGGCGAGCGATCGCGACGCGATTCAACGCGTATCCAGGGATCTTCGCTACTGGAAGCAACGTCTCGCTACCGCGGAGGTTCAAAGGCCTCCGTCCGATAAAGCCGCCGTGGCTTTCGGATCTGTCGTGACTCTCGAAAGAGACGATGGGCGCATTCAGAAATACCGCATCGTCGGCGAGGATGAATCCAATCCCGCGAAGGGCAAGATTTCCTATGTCTCGCCCTTGGCCCAGGCTCTCATTGAAAAGAGCGTCGGCGATGTCGTTCACGCGGGCACCGGCGAAGCCGAAATCGTGAAGATCGAGTAGACGCCCGGTCTGCTCGGATCAGCTGTCGCGATCACCGGCCGACGGCATGAACGACTTCATCGCCTGCTCGATTTCGTCGGCGGTCATGTCGCGCTGATGCGTTGCAATCGACCATTTGTGGCCGAACGGGTCTTCGATGATGCCGTAGCGATCACCCCAGAACATATCTGCGGGGGCCATCCGCAGGATGGCGCCGGCTTTGACGGCCCGATCGATGAATGCGTCGACGTCGGCGACGTAAAGATGGATCGTCACCGGACTGCCGTTGAGCGAGGTTGGCGCATACGAACCCCAATCCGGGCTTTCATCGACGAGCATCACCGACGCGTTGCCGATCTTGATGGCCCCGTGCATGAGCTTGCCGTCCCTGCCGGCCAACCTCATCTTTTCGACGGCGCCGAAGGCCTTTTTGTAAAATTCGATGGCATCAGCCGCTCCGGCGCACACCAAATGCGGTGTAATGGCCTGGAGATCATCTCCTCGGATGACTTTAGGCTTTTCCTCAGTCTGGGTCATTTCGCTCCTCCTTTTTTATAGGTGGCCGCGTTTTTCGCGGGGAAAGCGCATTGAATGGCGCGGCACCAGCGCAATCCCTTGGGGTCATCTTCATGCGCAAAAAGGCTTCTTGATGCTTCATGAAGCCGGAATAGGAAAATAGCGCGCTTCCTCCGGAGGCGAAGTAAATCTATCCCTTCCAGAAATAACGGTGTGCGCCTCGGGGCGTTTCCTAACGCCCGACGACTACGTGGCAAAAGTCGGAAATTTCGGGGAAATCTGGACTATGCGCTGTCTCGTCCTTGACGACATGCACAGTTTGCAGATCCGCGGATCGCGCCGCTTCGAGCTCTTTGGGATTGTCGGAGAAGTAAACGATGCTCGCTGGCCCCGTGCCCATACGCTCCGAAATGCGAAGATACGATGAGGGTTCGGTTTTGGGGCCAACATCGGTGTCGAAATATTGAGAAAACAACGAGCGCAAGTCGCCCGCGGTGCTGAATTCAAAAAACAACTGCTGAGCCTGCACGGATCCAGATGAGTAGATGTAAAGCGGCAGGCCTTCCGATTTCCACTGCTTCACTGCCCGCAGGGCATCAGAAAAAATCGTGCTTCTGAGCGCGCCGGAGCGATAGCCGCTTTCCCAGATCAAGCCTTGCAGCTTCTTGAGTGGAGGAGCCTTGACGTCCCGCGCTTGCCAGTCGAGCAGGGCGCTCACGGCATCGCTTCCCCCAGCGAGGGCTTTTGCCTGCGCGAGAATATCTTGAATGATCGGGCTCGTGAGATTTTCGGATACGAACCCTTCCAAATGATCCTGCGAGTAGGGAAAAAGCGTATCGCGAACGAAACTGATAGGGCTGATCGTGCCCTCGATATCGAGAAGCACGGCGTCTGCCTTAATGTGTACGAGCGCCTGCGTCTCAGGCGTCGCCAGCTGAAGGTCACTCACGTCGGGCGGCACCTTCACGCTGCTTGGTAGTTCGGCACGCTCTCAGCGATCGCGTCACCGGTATAATGCGCGATCCAGCCCGAAGGATCGTTGAAAAGCCTGATCACCGTGAAGTTTCCTTCCGACCCGCCATCGAACCAGTGCTTGGTGCCGCGCGGAACCGAGAGAAGGTCGTCTGCCGTGCCGACGATTTGATAAACCTTATCACCGACGTGAAGGTAAAAGGCGCCGCTTCCTTCGACGAAGAATCGAACCTCGTCCTCGTCATGGGTGTGCTCGCTCAAAAACTTCTGCCGCAAAGCCGGCCAGTTCGGATTGCCCGGGCG
>JAEWCT010000304.1 GCA_023390485.1 Pseudomonadota bacterium | reverse complement strand
CTCCTCGTCCCTGTGCCGCTGGCGCGGTGGCGGCTGTTGGCGCGGAGATTTAACCAAGCTCAAATTCTGGCAGCGGAGGCCGGACGGCGGTCGGGAAAGCCGGTCAATCCGTTCGCGCTCGTGCGGTCCCGCTCAACCGCGCATCAAGTGGGCCTCACCCGGGCGCAGCGCCTCAAAAATGTGGCAGGCGTTTTCCGTATCCCTCCGAGCGAATTGCCGAATATCTCTGGAAAAGCCATAGTTTTG
This sequence comes from Pseudomonadota bacterium, assembly GCA_023390485.1. GTDB lineage: Bacteria > Pseudomonadota > Alphaproteobacteria > Rhizobiales > Hyphomicrobiaceae > Hyphomicrobium_B. Next base: position 4,577 of record JAEWCT010000304.1, on the reverse strand, counting down.
GTCGACGATGTCATCACGAGTGGCGCAACGGCTTCCGCCGCAGCCCGGGCCCTGAAACGGGCCGGTGCTCGCAAAGTCGATGTCCTGGCTCTTGCGATTGTTTCAGAACGATATTCCTGACATTGCAAAGGGCGTGGCAAAGGCGCGGCACAGCGGCGCAAATCAGCGATGCAAGGTTGCGTGACCTCGCGAACGGTTTAGTTTTGATTCGAACTATTCACTGGCGTGTAGAGAGGCGCCGAAGAAATGCAGAAGGTGACGGTCTATACCGCTGGCAATTGCTGTTACTGCCACATGGCCAAAGACCTATTGCGGCGCAAAGGCGCCGCCTTCGAGGAGATCGACCTTACAGGTCGCAATGATTTGCGTGCTGACCTAAGCTCGCGGGCCGGCGGCCGGAGAACGGTCCCGCAAATCTGGATCGGCGACGTTCATGTCGGTGGTTGCGACGACCTTTACGACCTCGAGCGCAGCGGCCGCCTCGATACGCTTTTGACAGCAGCCTGATTATGTCCTCGCGAACCAAGACAGCCTTCCGCGCCGCTCTCGTCCAAATGCGAGCCGGGCGCAATGTCGAGCGCAACGTCGCCGATGCCCTGGCGCTCATCAACGAAGCGGCGGAGCGCGGAGCGAACTACATCCAGACGCCCGAATGCACCACGCTGATGGAGCTCGAGCCGGACCGTCTCATGGCGGTAACGAAGCCTGAAAACGGCAATGCTGCGCTCGCGGCGTTCATCGACGCCGCCCGCGAGCGCAAGGTTTGGCTTCACATCGGTTCGATGGCCGTGAAAGTCGGCGAACGGAAGCTTGCCAATCGCGCCTACGTCATCGCGCCGGATGGAACGGTCGCGGCGCGCTACGACAAGATCCATATGTTCGACGTCGATCTCGGCGGCGGCGAGTCCTACAGCGAGAGCGTGAACTATCAAGCCGGACCGAGCGCCATTCTCACGGACCTCCCCTGGGGACGGCTCGGGCTCACCATTTGCTACGATCTGCGCTTTCCGGCTCTGCACCGGGCGCTGGCGAAGGCAGGGGCCAAGTTTATCGCCGGGCCCGCAGCCTTCACGCGCACAACGGGCGAAGCCCATTGGCATACGCTTCTCAAGGCGCGCGCCATCGAGACCGGCACGTTCATTCTCGCGGCTGGCCAGGGTGGACGCCACGAGAACGGGCGGGAGACGTTCGGGCACAGCCTGATCATTTCACCGTGGGGTGAAGTTCTGGCGGAAGCGGGGGTTGATCCGGGCGTCGTGATCGCCGATATCGATTCTGCTTACGTCGAGCAGGTGCGAATGAAAATTCCGTCGCTGACGCACGACCGCGATTTCAATGTCGTGGTCACCAACTTGAAGGCACCCTCACCGGTGCACGGATCGTGATCAAATATCGTCTGGGATGTCCGTCCGGACATGAGTTCGAAAGCTGGTTTCGCGCCAGCGCCGATTTTGACGCGCAAGCGCTCGCGGGGGAGATCGCCTGTCCGCTGTGCGGTTCGATCGATATTTCGAAGCAGCCGATGGCTCCCTCGATCGTGACCAATCCTTCGGCGGCTGCGCGGCCCGTAAAGGCCCCCTCGACTCAAGGCGAAGACGCCAAGGCGGCGCTTGAAGCGTTGCGCGCCATCAAGAAGAGCATATTCGAGAACTCGGAAGACGTGGGCGCGCGTTTCGCCGACGAAGCACGCAAAATGCATTTCGGCGAAATCGAAGAACGGCACATCCGCGGAAGCTCGACGCTGGAAGAGGCGAAAGAGCTTGTCCAGGAAGGGGTTCCGTTCGGTATCCTGCCGGCCCTGCCCGAAGATCTTAACTAAAAGCGCTCTCTTGCCGTTTTCCGGCGACGCCACCCGTTCAGAGAGGCATTTTGGCGGTTGCTAGCCAGGGCGGAAGCGGTGCAAACATCATCTCCGGATCGGGGGCTCAGTCCGTCCCCGTGGAGATAGCACCCGAATGACATCAACCGTTAGCCGTCTCGATGCCTCTGCTCTTGCCAGCAGCCGTGGGGGTCCTGCAATCCGCCATGACTGGACGAGCGCTGAAGCGCTGGCGCTGTATGAGCTGCCGCTCATGGATTTGCTTTTCCGCGCCCAAAGCGTGCACCGGACGTCTTTCGACCCCAACAAAGTCCAGATGAGCCGTCTTCTGTCGATCAAGACGGGCGGTTGCGCCGAAGATTGCGGCTATTGCAGCCAGTCCGCACACCACAAGACCGGTCTCAAAGCCTCGAAGCTGATGGAGGTCGAGCGCGTCATCTCGGAGGCCAAGAAGGCGAAGGCCGCAGGCGCGACGCGGTATTGCATGGGCGCTGCGTGGCGCAGCCCCAAGGCGCGGGACATGGACGTCGTCGTCGCCATGGTGGCAGGCGTCAAGTCGCTCGGCATGGAAACCTGCATGACGCTTGGCATGTTGTCGGACGACGATATCGTCAAGCTGCGCGATGCCGGTCTCGACTACTACAATCACAACGTCGATACGTCGGAAGCCTATTACGACAAGATCATCACTACGCGGACATACGCCGACCGGCTGGACACCCTGGCGCGGGTTCGCGATGCGGGCATGAAGGTCTGCTCGGGCGGCATCGTTGGCATGGGCGAAGAGCGCCAGGACCGGGTCGACATGCTCGTTACGCTCGCCAACCTCGAAGAGCATCCCGAAAGCGTTCCGATCAATATGCTGATCGCCATTCCCGGGACGCCGCTCGAAAATACCAAGCAGATCGATCCTATCGATTTCGTGCGCACGATTGCGGTCGCCCGCATCATGATGCCGAAATCTTTCGTGCGCCTCTCGGCCGGCCGCACGGAAATGAGCGACGAGATGCAGGCGCTTTGCTTCTTTGCCGGCGCCAATTCGGTGTTCGTCGGCGAAACGCTGCTGACTGCGGAAAATCCGGGTGAAGATAAGGACAGCACGCTTTTTGCCAAGCTCGGTCTTTCGGCGCTCGAAATCGATATTGCCGAGCCTCACGAGACGGAGCTGACCTCCACTGCGGTTCAACGGGATGCCTGCCAATCATGAGCGTGCGCTCGACGCGCTCCTCCGCCGTGGGCGTTTGAGGACGCTCGAAACGGCGCACGGTATCGATTTCACATCGAACGACTATCTCGGGCTCGCGCAGTCGCGTGAGCTGGCGCAGGCGGTCGAGCAGGCGATCGCTCGCGGCGTGCCCGTCGGCGCCGGGGGATCGCGCCTCTTGCGCGGCAATCACGATGAACACGAAGCTCTCGAACAGGAAGCCGCGTGCTTTTTTGGCGGCGAAACGGCGCTGTTCTTCGGTGGCGGCTTCATCGCCAATTCGGCGCTGCTCTCGACGCTGCCCGCGCGCGGCGACCTGATCGTCTACGACGAATACATTCACGCGAGCGCACACGACGGAATGCGCTTGTCGAAGGCGAATTCTGTCGCGGTTCGGCATAACGATGCGCAGGCCTTCGAGGACACAATCGCGGCTTGGCGGCGAGACGGCGGGACGGGACAGCCGTGGATCGTCATCGAAAGCCTTTACAGCATGGACGGCGACCGCGCGCCGATCGGCGATCTCTACACCATCGCACGGCGGCACGATGCGATGATCATCGTCGATGAAGCCCATGCGACCGGCGTTTTCGGACCGGATGGCCGTGGACTCGCTGCCTACCTCGAAGGCAACGACAACGTCATCAGCTTGCACACTTGCGGCAAGGCGCTCGGTGTCATGGGCGCGTTGGTGCTCGCGCCGCGCGTCATCCGAGATTTCCTCGTCAACCGCGGACGCCCCTTCATTTACGCCACGGCGCCGTCGCCGCTGATCGCAGCGACCGTGCGCGCGGCAATCGCGATCTGCCAAACGCAGCCCGAGCGGCGCGAGCGTCTCATGGGCCTTGTCGCGCATGCGGAGCGCGAACTTAAGGCGAAGACTCGCTTCGTTCCCTCCGGCTCACAGATCCTGCCGCTGGTCGTCGGCGGCGACGTTCCGGCAGTGGCGCTCGCGAAATCGATGCAGAGACGCGGCTACGACATCCGCGCGATCCGGCCTCCGACAGTGCCAGAAGGAACCTCGAGGCTGCGCTTGACGATAACGCTCAACGTCAACGAAGCGGACATCACGCGTCTTGTCGATGACATCGCCGAGTCGCAAGCGGAGACTGCGGCATGACCATTCGCATTGTCGTCGCCGCCACCGGAACGGATGTCGGCAAAACCGTTTTTTCCGCGGCGCTCACGAACGCCCTCGACGGCTATTACTGGAAGCCGGTGCAAGCGGGATTGGCAGACGAGACCGATGCCGAGACGGTCAACCGGCTGACACACGTCCCCGAATCCCGGATACTTCCCGAGAGGTACCGATTGAATACGCCAGCCTCGCCGCATTTCGCGGCCGAGATTGACGGCGTCGAGATCGACCCGAAGACGCTTTCTCCGTTCGGTTTGCCGACGCCGCTCGTCATCGAAACCGCGGGCGGCCTCATGGTGCCGCTGACGCGGCGGCTGTTGCAGATCGATTTACTGGCGCAGTGGAGGTTGCCGGTCATTCTCTGCGCTTCGACGGCACTTGGCACGATCAATCATTCGCTGCTGTCGATCGAAGCC
>JAEWCT010000237.1 GCA_023390485.1 Pseudomonadota bacterium | reverse complement strand
GCCCCGACGGACTGAGCGACGACGAAATCCCGCGCCTCGCCGCCATCGCAAAAGCGATCTCCGACACCGAACGCCGCGCCATGTCCGCAGAGCGCGAAACGACCGATCGCCTGATCGCCGCTCACCTCGCCGACAAGGTCGGCGCGACATTCCATGGCCGCATCGCCGGCGTCACGCGATCGGGACTCTTCGTCAAGCTCAAGGATACCGGAGCCGACGGCTTCATTCCGATCGGGAGCCTCGGCAACGATTACTACCACCACGTCGAAGCAGCCCACGCTTTGGTCGGCGCACGCACCGGAACCGGTTATCGCCTCGGCGATGCGGTAGAGGTGCGATTGCTCGAGGCAATTCCGTCGGCAGGGGCCTTGCGATTTGAAATGCTTACCGAACCGTCAAAGGGCAATTTCGGCTCGAAGGCGCTCGGAACCCGCAATCGCAAGCGAAAGCCCGGCAACAAGTTTCGAGGCCGGAGTCGATAAGACGGAGTCGATAACGCCGCAGAAGTGACGCGCGACTTGACCCTGGCGCTCCGACGGCCCATCACATGTCTATGCTCGACACGGCTCAAAATATTCCCGTCTCGGACGATGGCGCAGATCGAAATGTCTGGCAGGCAATGGGCCGTGGCTGGCACGAGAAGTGCCCGCAGTGTGGTGACGGCAGGCTCTACGGCAAATATCTGAAGGTGAATGACCTCTGCCCGGTTTGCGCGGCCGAGCTTTTCCATCAGCGGGCCGACGACGCCCCACCCTATTTTGTCATGACCATAACTGCGCACATTGTCGTCGGCGGCATCCTTATCCTGGAGAGATTGTATTCGCCGCCGACCTGGGTTCAGTTGGTAATCTGGTTGCCCGCGTTGATCCTGCTGAGCCTCTGGCTCTTGCCGCGCGTCAAGGGATCGTTGATTGGCTATCAATGGGCGCTTCGGATGCACGGCTTCGGCGATCCGAAAGAAGATCTACCGGAAGAATATCCTCCACCATCCTCCGGCCCGTCATCCTGACAGTTGGCGCGATGTCCGAAGCAATAGACGGGCAACCGACAGAAACGCCGATACGTGACGCGGCGTGCCTCGTCGTCGTGGACACAACGGGATCGGAACCGACGGTGCTCATGGGTCGCCGTCATGCGAGCCAAGTCTTTCTGCCGGACAAATGGGTCTTTCCCGGCGGCCGCGTCGAAGACGATGATCGTGCACTCGCAAATCGCTTCGGCGGCGGCTTCATGCCGGCAGACCTCGCCCACGAGATCAAACCGTTTGCGCTCGCGGCCGTTCGCGAACTTTGCGAGGAGACAGGGCTCATCGTCGGCAGAAACACTCCATTCCTGGACCAGGGCGCGGCCTGGGAGGCCTTCGCTGCATCAGGGCATTACCCGGCCCCGGAAGCGCTTCTCCCCTTTGCACGCGCAATTACACCGCCCGGACGCGTCCGCCGCTACGACACATGGTTTTTCGTGACGAAAGCGAAAGCCGTTTCCGGAAAATCGACGCTGCCTGACGGCGAGCTGCTCGATCTCGCATGGTTTACGTTAGCTGAAGCCGCTGGGCTCGATCTGCCGCGCATAACGAAGCTTATTCTCGACGATGTCGTAGCGCTTATTCTGAACGATCCTGACATTACCGGCCTGAGCGAGCTTTTGCCCTTTTATTACTCAGCCGGATCGGCCTATCGCCGCGATTTGATATCCTGTAAGGTCGCACCCCCGGCGCCTTGACACGGCAAAGTTCGCGCGTATGTTGCGCGCTTCCTCGCCAAGGTTACATTGGCGCTTTCACCTAAGGCCAGGATCCATGGCGAAGCCCGTTACACAAAAAATCAAATTGCTCTCATCGGCCGGCACAGGCTTCTTCTACGTCACGAAGAAGAACCCGCGCACGTCGACGGAAAAGCTTGTGTTCAAGAAGTACGATCCCGTCGCGCGCAAGCACGTCGAATTCAAAGAAACCAAGATCAAGTAAGCGGCGGAACTCGCCCGGCTTACGCTGGTTTGTTTTTGATAGAATTGAACGTGTTGAAGGCCTTGGCTGAAAGCGGCCAGGGTCTAAAGCAAACTCGGCAGCGGGGTAAATCGTTCCGAGACAGCTTCGCGACCCTGGCCACGACCGGGCGAGGTTCAAAGAGGGCGTTGTTCCTCTCCCAGCTTCGCGATCGACCCTCTGCAACCGTTCGAGGAGGCCACTCTTGTGGTCGCTCGGTTCGATCATACCCACTCTATCAGGCTATGCGGCGGGCCCAATAGCGCGGGATTCCCAAAGTCGCAGCCCAATAGCAGACTTGCTGACGGCGCGACCGTTAAACCTGACGCAATTTCCTTATTGTCCCCAACTCAGTGCTCAAATTGGTGCCAGAATACGATGCGGAAAGCAACAACTGCTTTACTGTGTCGCTCAAGCAACGATTCGCACGAAGCTGCAGCGATTTGAGCTCAAGCTAAACACCTGGAAAAATTACGAAAATTGGTATCCGATATGCAACGGCGGCTACGTTGCATACGCACCAATTGCTCGGCGGCAACGACCTCATCGCCCGGAAAGACGCAGCTACGCAGCGTCCGCGACGACCCGGTTTCTCCCCCGCCGCTTGGCGATGTAGAGCGCGCAATCCGCACGCTTGAAGATCGTCTCCGGCGTGTCGTCAGGACTTTCCAGCGTGCCGAGCCCAACGCTCGCAGTGACGCGGATA
>JAEWCT010000194.1 GCA_023390485.1 Pseudomonadota bacterium | reverse complement strand
CCATACGCCGATCCGAAAGCTGTCGCCGACGCGATCGAAACGATGCTCAGCTGGCCGGCCGAAAAACGGAAAGCCTGTGGCCAAAGGGGATCGGCCAACGTCCGTAGCCGCTTTACGCTGGACCAGCTGACCTCGAAAACGCTGGCCGTTTATCAAAGGCTGCTCAGCCCTTAGCGGCGCCGTCGAGGCGTTCACTCGTAAAATATACCTCATTCAGTCCCGGCGACCGGCGCCAGTTGTCCCCCTCGAATTCCCTTTCGAAAGCCGATTCCGGCTGGTTAAAGCCCATTTGACTTGTAAACAGCATGAGACAATGCTGTGGGGCGGGGGCCGAAAGCCTATGGCGTTTTTCCGTTAGTACTAGATAGAAAGAACTTCGGCTGGGTGGCCGATACGGTAGGGACGCGAGAGTAACAAACGAGGCGATGCAAACAGTAATCTGTATAAAGTGGGGCACTCGATACGGTATCGACTACCTCAATCGCTTGGCATCTATGGTCCGGCGAAATGCGCGGCGTGCGACACGCCTCATTTGCTTCACGGACGACGCGAAGGGAGCTGACCCCTGGGTGCAGATTGCGCCGCTGCCGCCGATCAACTTGCCCGAACGCGAATTCACGACGCCCTGGCGGAAGTTGTCGCTCTGGCAGTATCCGCTTCTCGATCTCGAAGGCGACGTCCTGTTCTTCGATCTCGACGTTGTCATTACTGGACAGATCGATGACTTCTTCGACTTTGAACCGGGTCGCTTCTGCGTTGCACAGAACTGGACCCAGCCCAATGAGCGGATAGGCAATACCTCGATCTACAGATTTCCCGTCGGGAAGATGTCCCACATCTTCGACACCTTCAACGCCGATCCGGAAGCCATTCTTGGCCGCTACCGGATTGAGCAACAATATATATCGGCCGAAAGCGAAGACGTCGTTTTCTTCCCTCCGGAATGGTGCCTGAGCTTCAAGCATTCCTTGATTCCGGCCTGGCCGCTGAACTTTTTCATCACCCCGCGTCTCCCGCCGGAAGCACGAGTGGTGGCTTTTCACGGCAAGCCGGACCCCGACGAGGCCCGAGATGGGATTTGGCCGGTGAACGCAACTTGGAAGAAATTTTACAAGTACGTCCTCCCCACCCCGTGGATCGCCGACCACTGGCGATAACGGCCATTTGCCTCGCCAAGCGGCCATGCGGCAAAGGGAGGTGTTCGGAAAATGGGCGAAATAGCCTCATTTGCCAATTTTGCTCAAGCGTCCCGCTTGACTTAGGCGCCCGTTGCTTCCCATGTTCGCCGCTGACTGGGGCTGGAATCTCTCCCCGGTCATAATTGGAACCACAAAAGGAGCTGAACCATCCGTAAACCAATGCGACCCGAGCCTCAGAGCCGGGAAAACTCAGGGCCCCGCATCAACGACCAAATTCGGGCCCGGGAAGTCCGTCTCATCGATGAGACAGGCCAGAACGTCGGCGTCATTGCAAAATTCGATGCTCTTGCCCGCGCCGAAGAGGCCGGACTGGATCTCGTTGAGATCTCGCCCGACGCGGAACCGCCGGTCTGCAAGATCCTCGATTTCGGCAAGTTTAAATTCCAAGAGCAGAAGAAGGCCGCCGAGGCCCGCAAAAATCAGAAAATCGTTGAGTTGAAAGAGATCAAGATGCGTCCGGGCATCGACGATCACGACTACGATGTGAAGATGCGGGCGATCAAACGCTTCTTCGAAGACGGCGACAAGGTCAAGATAACGCTACGCTTCCGCGGCCGTGAGATGGCGCACTCTCAACTCGGTATGGCGGTGCTGCAGCGTGTGAAAGCCGACACCGAGTCCATCTCCAAGGTCGAGAGCGAACCGCGCTTCGAAGGCCGCCAGATGGTGATGGTGCTCGCCCCCAAATGATCTGACTGCGGCGGGGTTATCCGCCCCGCCCTTGTCCCCTTATCCGTGTCTCCTTCGTCTCGCTCCCGATTTGCTCTGATCCTCGCCGGCGGACTTGCTCTCGCCGACGGACGGTTCTAGCGTTGCCGTATCCGATAGGTCTTTTCGGGGGAACGGCCGCATGAGCGATGACCGGCCATTTGATTTCTCGATACTTGACCACATTGGCGCGCCATTTCGCCATTTCGAGGCGGGCGAGAAGATCTTCCTCGAAGACGATCCCGGTGACGCCATGTACATGGTGCGATCGGGCCGGGTTGACATCATCACCTACGGGACGGTGCTCGAGAACGTCCGCACCGGCGGCATTTTCGGTGAGATGGCGCTGATCGACGATGGCCCGCGAAGTGCGGCAGCAATGGCCGCCGAACCGACCGAAGTCGTTGCGATAGACAAGCCGGCATTTCTCGCCGTCGTGCGCAACGACCCGCAGTTCGCACTACGCGTCATGAGCCTGTTGGCGACGCGCCTGCGTCGAATGAATATGAACCTTTGAAAATGCGCGGCGATTGCAATGCGCCGCCGCGCATGACGTGAAAACGTCAGCAGCCGTGACGCCACATGCAGCGACGGAAACGCGGGCCGCCCCAACCCCAGCGATCGGCGCAGATGCGGCGCCAACGCCAGCAGGATCGCCGAAAATCAACCTGCGTCGCGAGTGACTGGTTTGTCTCGAGACCCTTTAGGGGTGCTAACGGGGCAGCTTGCGAACCGGAACTCGCCGCAGACAAGCCGATGGCGACAACGGATGCTGCCAGAAGTGGTGCAATACGCATGTTCATCTCCGCAATTTAAACGAACGCATTAAAGAAACGCACGCCACAAACGTGCGCGAAAAATGTGTCGTCTAAAAACTGAATGAACACTGAACTAGACAGAGTATCCGCAATATTCGTCACGCAGCGAGCTGAAGCTTAGGTTGCGGCACGTTATTTGCCAAACTCTGGTGCGCATCGGCGAGAAGGCGAAGGATAATATCCTGCCGATTATAGAGGTTTGGATAAGCTTGCCGCAGTTCGTCCAGCTTTTTCAGCGCGTCGCTGTTTAAGCCAATATGAACGATATGGTACATGGCGCTGCTCCATAGGCTGCATTTGATGCAGCCCACAGCACCACGGCCACGGCTATCGCCGCTGTTCCCCGCGAAACGCTAAGCGATTTTGGTCCTCAATCGAGGTCCACCAGACCGAGCGCAGCAAGCGAAATAAATGCGGCAATCATCAAAATTCCGACGAGCAAGACCAACGCCGGATAGAACGCCGCGAAGACCACGCCTACGCGCCAGCCGGTTGCGGAACGCAAACTGATCGCAGCAGTCGGCAGCGCTGCCAAAAAGAAAATCGCGACGACGAACGGATCGAGTCTCATGACCAAACTCTCAAAGTACGCCACTTCAACACAGCGATCCTAGCTTGCCAGATGTGGACGGGCGCACCAGTCAACGTCAGCTAACGAGACGCAATCCGCAGCAAATGGAAATTTCTGCCGTGTACCGTCGTGGACCGCGAAGCACCGGCGGCAATACCGAAGGTGAGAGCAATGGCTCCGGTCGATTTGGCGCATAACCGAAGTTTCACTAACCGCCTAGAAAACAGCGGAAGAGAGTCCCGCGCTGGTAAATCGCCCGTGCGAAAAGTCCTGATGTTTCCCAAGTTACAGCGGTTCTCTTGCCAGCCCGCTTTATCTCCCGCATCGTTCGAAATCAGTCGCGAGAAGGCCGTCGGAATGCACCCCAAGGTTCGCCATGCCCTGCTGTATACCGGCGTCAACCTGGCTTCGACCGTCGTCGATTACACGATCTTTCTCAGCCTCACATACCTCTTCGGGTTTCCCGTTCTTGCGAGCATCGCCGCTTACGTCGTCGGAATGGTGGTGAACTTCGCGCTGACGACGAACTTCGTCTTCCTGCATGACATGTCGCACAAATCGCGGCATCGGCTGTTCATGGAGTTCGTCGGAACGTCACTCCTCGGCTTGCTTCTGACCGCCGGCATCATCTGGCTGACGGTGCACCACATGAACATGCCGCCGATCGAAGGCAAAACAATCTCTCTGCTGATCTGCTTCGCCTCGCTCTACTACGTCCGCACACGTATCGTCTTCAGCAAGAACACGAATGCGAGCGAGCCCGCAGTCGCCGAGCCCGCGTCGCAAGCCTGAACACTTGGCGCTAGAGGTTGACGTGCTGGATCACGTAGCTTCCGGCCGCCGCAATCAGGCCCGCGATCAGCACGTACGGCAGGATGGAAACGAGAACCATCAACAGCTCGACAAACGCCTTGAAGATCTGCTCAGCCGCCGCCCAGAGCTGGAAGAAGCCCTTGTAAAGCACGTAGATGATGGCGATGACGACGAGCACGAGCACTGCGATTTTCCAAATCGGCAGCGCCTGCCAGTTCGATTGAAAGATCGCCAGCATCTCGCCGAACGACCACTGCCAGACAAGCTCGACGAACCTGAAAATGGCCGTGATGCCCTGCTGCAGCAAACTGACGATCTGATCGATGATCTGCTTCACGGCCCGTCTCCCTCGCGCTTTTGCGCCTTAACAACGCATTAACTCTGTATTTAGTTCTAATGTAACTCTTGAGAATTTCGCGGGTCTCCGCCGAAATCCGTCCGCGCGTTGCATTTTTCGCATCGCTTGCCGAAAATGTTGCGAAGTTCCGATGGCTCCCCTATAAACCCGCCCAGAGCCGCCCGGCGAGGCATGCCGTGGCGGTTCTTATGCTTTTGAAAAACAAGCGGAAACCGCAAAAAGCACCCTTCGCAGGACCGGTCGCAGAGATGCGGCCGAGAGTGCAATCGCCACCTGGTGATCGCACTTCGGTTCGTAAAGAACCCAGGCACTGAGCGCCTCAAGCTCGCCTCCGCACTTCGGACCCAAAGGGGCCGGGGCCGCAAGGCGGCCCGGCGCAAGCGCCGCCCCGCGGAGGGCCAGCCGAGCGCGCAAGCGATCGGCGGTGCGGCCCGTGAGCGATATAAGGACCAAAGCAAAATGCCTAAAATGAAGACGAAGAGCGGCGCCAAAAAGCGCTTCAAGATGACCGGCACGGGCAAGGTAGTTGCCGCCCAGGCCGGCAAGCGTCACGGCATGATCAAGCGCACGGCGAAATTCATTCAGAAGGCGCGCGGCACAGGCGTGCTGAACGATTCTGACGCGAAGATCGTCAAGAAATACATGCCCTATAATCGCTGAGATCTCCCGCCGCTTGGGTTTGGCTCCTGAGGTAGCCCCAAGCGGCAAACGAAATCTCTTCCCATCTTGAAGCACTAATTCCAGGAGTTTTCTCCAATGGCCCGCGTCAAACGTGGCGTTACCGCCCACGCCAAGCACAAGAAAGTCATCAAGGCCGCCAAGGGTTTTTATGGCCGCCGCAAGAATACGATCCGCGTTGCCAAGCAGGCGGTCGAGAAGTCGCAGCAGTACGCCTATCGTGACCGCAAGCGTCGTAAGCGCAATTTCCGCGCGCTCTGGATCCAGCGCATCAACGCTGCTGTCCGCGAGCACGGCCTGACGTACGGGAGCTTTATCAACGGCCTGACGAACCTCGGCATCGAGGTCGACCGGAAGGTCCTCTCGGATATCGCGATCAACGATCCGGCGGGCTTCAAGGCTCTGGTCGACAAGGCTGCAGCCGCCGCCTCTTCGCCGGTCGCAAAGGCCGACCAGGACAAGGTCAAGAAGGCCGCTTAAGCCTGTCGCCGCCGTTCGGCTTTCAGTTTTGTTGGTTTTCAACTGTTGCCCCACTTCCCCTCCCTAGCGGGGAGGGGCTAGGGG
>JAEWCT010000175.1 GCA_023390485.1 Pseudomonadota bacterium | reverse complement strand
TCTCAGAGCTGCGAGACGGGAAGTCAGTTTGCCCTAAGACGCATTTCAAATTCGACTTTGCGGAGCGCCACCGAGACGAGAAATCCGCACGCCGCGGCGGAACGCTATTGTTGTGTCCATAAAAAGTCAACATTATCCTCAAGCGTCGCCTAACGGATATGCGGTGTGCGTCTGCAGCATCTGGCCGATATTGAGAAGATTTCCGTCATCGTCGATGAAATGGAATTCACGCATGCCCCAAGGTTTGTCCGAAATCTCGGACAGACGCTTCGCCGGGCCAATTTTGAACGCCGAATACCATTCATCGACGTCGGCGACGCGAATGTAGGCGGAAACGCAATGTGGCTCGGGGATCTGAGCGACCGACGATACGTGCACTTCGACGGCTCGCCGCCTCAGAATGAGATAATTATGGGCGGCACGTACGACGGCGAAGCCCTTGCTGTCGTAGGTTTCCACCGAACGCTCGATATCTGTCGAAAGCAAAACCGGTATTGCCAAGGGCACTGCGACGCCGTCGGCAACGAGTTCGTCGGGTAACGTCATCATTCTGCAGCTGCTCCGATTATCATTCTGCGTGTGATCGCCGCAGGCAGGATCAATCGCCCGCCGTCGTCGGACGATACGACCCGCAATCGACACCCGAACGTGTGACTGAGCAGATCCTCATTCAAGAGGTCGTCTGGATTACCTTTTCCGACGATCTTGCCAGCGGCCATAAGCACGATTTCATCGGCGAATGCTGCGGCAAGATTGAGATCGTGAATGACGAGCATCACGGCGCGCCCTTCGGTGGATTGCGCTTTGATGAGGCTGAGCACATCGCATTGATGCTTGAGATCGAGGCTCGCGGTCGGCTCATCGAGCAGCAGGGCTGCCGATTCCGTATCAGGCCGAGGAGCCGTGGCCAACTGGCATAGAGCTCTAGCAATATGCACGCGCTGGCGCTCGCCGCCCGAAAGCTGGTTCAGCATCCGCATTTCAAAATTTGCGAGGCCGACAGCGGCCAATGCGTCGCGCGCAACAACCGCTGCATCGTCGTCGCGAATGCCGAAGGCCGGCACTGTCGCGCCTAACATGACCGTTTCAAGAACAGTGAAAGGAAAGGAAAGCGTCGTCGACTGCGCGACGACCGATCGCCGCGTTGCGAGACACGCGGCCGGCATTTGCCGGAGATTCGTGCTATCGAGAAAAACCGCGCCTTCGCTCGGCTTCAGCTCGCCCGCCATGACGCGCAGCAGCGTCGATTTACCCGCGCCGTTGGGACCGATAACGGCCGTCAACCGGCCGGGCGTGATCGTCAGCGAGACGTCATCGATGAGTCGCTTCTGACCGGCCAGGACTGAGACGCGACGGGCCTCAAGCATTGCTCATCCTCCGCCACTGATATTGCGTCTCAACACGAGATGCAGAAAGACGGGCGCGCCGACGAGCGCGAGCACAATGCCGATGGGCAGCTCCGCTGGCCGGATCGCCATCCGCGCAATGATGTCGGCAACGATGACGAACGTCGCGCCGAGGATCGCGCTGCCCGGAAGCACCGCGCGATGATCGGGACCGGAAATGAGACGCATCACGTGCGGCGCGACAAGGCCGACAAAGCCGATCACACCGGCAACCGCCACGGCGGCGCCAACGGCCGCGGCCGTCGTCGCAATGGTGAGCCGCTTCGTCCGTTCGATATCGATGCCGAGGTGCATCGCTTCCGCCTCTCCAAGAAGAAATCCGTTGAGCCCGCGCATGAGCCGAGGCACGACCAGAAGTATCGCTGCGGCAAAAGGCAGAACAGCCAACACCTTTTGCCAGCTGGCGCCGGAAAGACTGCCCATCGACCAGAGCGTGAGGTCTCTGAGTTCACGGTCATCGCTCGCGTAGGAAATGAATCCGCCGAGCGAAGCCGACAACGCGCCGATCGCAATACCGGCAAGCAGTAAGGTGCCGACAGCAAGCTCTCCGCGTCGCGAGGCGATGGTAACGAGCGTGATTGTCGTGACGAGACCGCCGAAGAACGCCGCTATCGGCAGCGCATAAATGCCAAAAGGCGCGACCAGCGGAGCGGCGATCCCGTGTCCGAGAACGATCGTTGCAATTGCCGCAAGCGCGGCGCCGGAAGAAACGCCGATGAGTCCCGGATCGGCAAGGGGATTGCGGAACAATCCCTGCATCATCGCGCCCGACGCTGCAAGCGCCGCGCCGACGAACGCCGCGAGAAGAGTTCGCGGTAGCCTGAGATCGATCAGAACGAGCCTGTCGCGTTCCGCGCTGGCGTCGTTTGTGTAACCGGCAGCCGCCGCAAACGCGCGGGGCAGAGATTGCAGGGAAACGCCCGTCGGACCGATGGCGAGCGAGAGAATTGCCGACAGCAGAAGCAGCCCGGTGAGCGCAAGAAATACCGTGCCGCGAGCAGGTCTGACGGCATTGGAAACGTACCCAATCCTGCCTTCAGCAATGGTCACGGCGTTGCAGCGGTTTTGCCGGGCTCTGAATAGAGAGCGTTCATCAGATCATGCGCAGCCGAAGGTGCGCGCGGTCCGAACCCGAGCAGATATTGCCCGTCCATCTCGACAAGTCTCTTGTTCTTCGCCGCGGGCGACTGACTGAGGCCCGGCAACGACAACGCGAGATTGCCGGTATGCCGGTCGCCATCGCCGCGGGTCATTACGATGACGGCGTCGGGCGCAAGCTCCGCCAGCTGTTCGTCGCTCACGGGCTTGTAGCCGCTCACTCCGGCGGCCGCATTGTCGATGCCAGCAAGCTGCAGGATCGCGTCCGCGCCCGTTCCGGTACCGCCGATCGTTGCCCGCCCGTTTTGAACGGCGAGGATGAACAGCGCCTTTTTGCGCTCTTTGATCTGCTTGCGGTCGTTGTCGAGAGCTGCGAAATCGGCCTCGATTTTCGCAGCGAGCTTCTGCGCGTCCGCTTCCGCTCCGATGATGCGGCCAATGCGCCGAACCTTGTCCGGGACGCCTTCGGCCGTCTGCTTTTCCTCAATGTCGACGTATTGCACACCGCCGCCCTTTATCGCTTTGACAACCTCGGGCGGCCCCGCTTGCTCGGATGCGATGATGAGTGTCGGATTGACGGAAAGAACCCCCTCTGCAGAGAGCGTACGCAAATATCCGACGGATTTTTTGTCTTTGAGGGCGCTCGCCGGGAACAGGCTCGTCGTATCGACGGCAACGATCTTGTCGCTTTGTCCAAGCGCGTAAAGGATTTCCGTCACGTCGCCGCCAAGGGAGAGAATCCGGACCGTGCCGCTCGGCGAGGGACTGTCAGCCGCCAATGCACTTGAGCGGAGGGCGCTTGTGTTCGCCAATAATCCCGCGAGTGTGAGAGCCGCACTCGCAATTGCAAATCGTCGTGTCGCCACGCCCATATTGAAACGCCTCAAGTTGCCTTTTATTTCGTTAGAATGAGCTTTCCGGTAGCAGTAATCCGCAGGCGGTATTCCTGTCCGCGATGGACAAGAATGGCTTCGCGGCTGCCCTTCAGGAGTTCGTCGACCTTGTATCGGACGCTACCTTCGGCCGGACCGTCTGTGTCTGGCGGTGATGTCTTGGTGACGGGGCTAGATCCCGTTTGCCGCAGAACCGAGTCCACGACCACTTTTTTTGAAGGCATTCTCTCAATCAACGATAAGGGGCCGCGAGCGGACATTTTTTCTCCATGCCCGTTAATGAAGATAAATGCTTTGGACAGTCTGCTCTTGCAGCTCGTGACTATCGCTATCCGAGGGAACATCTGGGCCGGGATTTATGTGCCGCAACTGCAGGGAAGCGAGCGCGCGGATCGCAAGCTGCGTCCGCACGGATGGGTGGGGTCCATCGAGCGCCAGTTTCAGTCCGCGCTCCAATGCGCGCTCATCGCCCGCACGCGCGGCCCTGAGCAATCCGGACACGGCAAGTTCATCCGGCGAAACATGCTGGCAGCCGATGCTGAGATAGGAGAAGCCGACCTTGCGTTCGGATCTGAGCGCTCTGAGGAGAGCCGTCACGCGACCGACCAGCACGGGACCTTCGCTGGTGCCGAGCTTTTCTTCGGCCTCCTTCATGGCGATTTCCCACGGCTGCACGGCGCCCGTAGTGTAGATTTCGCAAAGACAGCGAAAGACATCGAGCGTGACGCTTTCGATTGGCAGAAATCCGAGTTCAGCCCGCATTGGGAAGCCGAGTGCGTGCCCCGCACAGACGTCGTCCCCAGTGCCTTTGCCGTCGTTTGTCTTTGAAGGTTTGTTTCGCATGACTGCTCATCCGTGTGCCGGGTTTCGATGTGGCGCGCTCTAAAAGTTCAAGATCCGTCGTCGGATTGTTCGTCTTCCGACAGATTTGCGAGCATGCGGTCGAAGGCGGAGAGATGGCCAGTTGCCAAATCCCAGATCATTCCGACTGAGGCGGCGAACATCGATGCAGCAAGCACGGCGTCTGCGTTATCGCGCACGTCGAGCCGCTCACCGCTGAGATGCGAGTGTTTCATGGGTTCTCTCCAAAGTATCGGGGTTCAAGGCCCCGCAAATGGCGAATGGAGCCATTAAGCGAAAGTATACTTGACAAGTCAAGTTTAAACTTTGGCCTCGACGGCAGCCTGGGCCGCTGGCTGCTCTGCCCGTTCGTGAATAACCCGATGCACGAACGCGAGTTTGTCGTAAGCGGCGCTCGGTATCACGAAGGGATAGAAATCATCGTGACCCATGCTGCGGCTGAGGCTGTTCATGGCGATCGTCAACGGCACCCATCTTGCCATCAGTGCGTCAAACGTTACGCTCGAATAGATGTCGTCGCGGAGGTCGAGCCGAATGCCGTGGCCTTCCATGCCCTCGGCCGCGGCAGTATCGAGCGCATCGACCATGTGCAGATAATGCGCCCAGGTCTCGGCCCAATCTTCCCATGGGTGCGCGCTTGCATAAGCGGAAACGTAGTGCTTCTGCCAATCGCGCGCGGGACCGGCGTTATGATGGCGCGCTAGCGCGGCGTCGTAGTCCTTACGTTCGTCGCCGAAAAGCGCGCGAAACGCATCGAGCCGCCTGGCCTCTTCGACAAGCACCATCCAATAATAATGCCCACTCTCGTGACGGAGATGACCGAGCAGCGAACGATAGGGCTCGTCGAAGTGCTGCCGTTGCCGTTCGCGTTCGACGGCATCGGCCTCGCTGACGTCGATCGTAACGACGCCATCGAGGTGGCCCGTAAGAGCATTACGCACGAAGTCGAACGTCAGCGGACCTTTCGCCGAAGCCCGGCCATCGAATGGCAAACCGAACCGGATGAGAGAATACACAAGGCGCTTTTTCGCGTGCTCCAGAGCGCGCCACGCTGGCAGGCTGCCGGGTTCCGAGAGGTTCGGTATGAGGCGGTTGAGGTCGCAAGCCTTGCAGAAGACGTTGCTTTCGGATTCCGGCGTTAGCCAGTTGCAAACGCCAAACTCGGCATTTGCGCAAAAACGCATCGGAACATCGTGCGGCGTGCTGCTGAGCTTGCGAAAGATAGGCGCCTCGGGCGTCACCTCACTAAGGCCGGTTTCTTCGATCGCGACGATAGCCAATTCACCCGGGTCGAAGCCGAGCGTGTTCTTGCATTTCACGCACTTCACGTTTTCGAAGTACACGGTGTTACCGCAGTGCGAGCAGGCGTAATTCTTCATGCCGTGTGCCAATGGCTCCAATACCCGTCGAAGGTCTTAGCCGGGGCCTGCAGCGGAATGCCAGCGGTGGCTTCCCGCCGGAACGTCTGACCTTGCCGATAAGACATTCAGATGCCCTTATTAATCGCACTGGGCCTCAATTTTCGCAGGCACTCTGCTCAAACGTGAAGCAGAATGGTCAGCTGCGAACTTTTTAGGCTACCCCGTGCTTGTACCACAACTTCTGGCCCGGTAACGCAGTTGGGACCAATTCGTTTCCGTGGTCGGGGCCAAGCCTCCAGTGAAGGCTCGCTTACGCTGCGATCGATCAAATAGGGATAATGCCGGTTCATGGTCCTTCACGTCGCGCTGACCCATCAAACGAGCTACCGCTACGATCGACGGGTAGGTATGGCGCCGCAGGTGATCCGCCTCCGTCCGGCACCGCATTGCCGGACGCCTATTCTCAGCTACTCGCTGACGATCACACCGAAAGAGCATTTCCTGAACTGGCAGCAGGACCCGTTCGGCAACTTCCTCGCGCGCGTCGTCATCCCGGAAGAGACCACGGAATTTTCCGTCACCGTCGATCTCGTGGCGGACATGGCGGTCATCAATCCGTTCGACTTCTTCATCGAGGAAAAGGCACAAGCTTGGCCGTTCGCTTACGACGACGTCTTGAAGAAGGAACTCGCGCCCTACC
>JAEWCT010000172.1 GCA_023390485.1 Pseudomonadota bacterium | reverse complement strand
GAGATCGAGCACGTCCTCGTTGGTCATGCGGATGCAGCCGTGCGAAACGGCCTGGCCGATGGTCCAGGGCGCGTCGGTTCCGTGGATGCGGTAAGCGCTGGTGCCGAGGTACATGGCCCGGATGCCGAGCGGGTTCATCGGATGGCCGCCCGGGACCCAACGCGGCAGGCGCGGGTTCTTGGCGACCATATCTGGCGTCGGCGTCCACGGCGGGTTGACGCGCTTGTTCGTTACGGACGTTACGCCCTGCCAGCGGGCTTCGCCGGTCGGGATAGCGACGGGATAGGTCATCGCCTCGCCAGTCTTCGTGATCCAGTAGAGCCGGCGGTCCGAGAACGAAACGATGATCTGGCCCGGCTTATACTGCGGATCGAACGTTACGATGCTGCGGCCGCCGCCGTACTCGGGGCTGCCGCCCCAGAGGAAATCTACGAGGTCTTCGGCTTTCGCCGATGCTGCGGACATCAACCCGCCTGCCATGACGATGGTGGCGATGGTTAATCCGCTCATGAAACGCGGCAGGCTCATCGGGGGGATGCTCCGGGATTTGGTGAACAACAATATACCCTAAACGCAGGGTGAGGGGGTCATCCTGTGCCTCTAATAGTGAATGGCCGGTATAGTTCAGTCTCGGTTTGGGGGGCAGAGCAGGGAAGTCACAGTTCCATACGGATTGCATTCTGCCCCACTGACTTTCCTAGGGTTTTACGAATTTTCGAAACATGTGTTGCGGTTCGATGACTGTAAAATCTGAGTTCGTTCTTTGTCTGCGCAGCCTTGACGAATTACAGGGCTGGCATTAGAACAAACGAAGAACATTTTTGGGATTTCGCTGAAGGCGTTCCCTAAACGGACTTCTTTACCATGAGGTTCCTTTTTGGACCCGAGAGTTTCCACGCCTGTCCCGGTTTTGCCTACCGGTAAGGATGCAGTTATTGAGAATTTGCGTTCGCGCATCCTGCATATCGAGAGGCATGCGCCGCGCCGTGGTGCGGTCGCGTCTGCCTCGGAAAGCGCCTCATTGCCCCGGGCGGGGCGGGGCCGGATCTCTTGGGAGCTTGGCTGTCCGGTGTGCGACGATCTCCTGCCGAGAGGGCTGGAGACGAACTCCCTCCATGAAATCAAGGGTCAGTCTTCGGCCGTTCGCGGCGCTTCGGCGGCGGATTGGATGGCGGGGATCGGTTTTGCGGCGCGTCTGGCGGTCCGCCGGATCGATACCTTCGCGGCGGCGCAGGGGGCGAATGCTTCCGCTTTGCCCTGGGTGCTCTGGTGCTGGCCGCGGCAGCTGGCAGGCGAATTCGGCTCTCCGTCGGCGGCGGGCCTTGCGAGTCTCGGTCTTGATCCGTCGCGCCTCCTGATCATTGAGACGGCGCGTGCGGGCGACGCGTTGAATGCCATCGAAGAGAGCCTGCGGGCTCAAAGCCTTGCCGTCGTCATCGGCGTTGTCGAAGAGGTGGAGTTGACGCCGGCGCGCCGCTTGAGCCTTGCGGCCGGAGAAACGGCGACGCCTTGTCTTCTCGTCACGCATCCTGCTTCCGAGCCTGCTGGAGCAACGGCCACGCGATGGCGCGTGCAGCGGATCGCGAGTGCTGCTCAATCTTTCGAGCCGCGGGCGCCCGGAGCTCCGCGCTTTTCGATCGCGCTCGAGCGCTGCAGGGCGCGTCCCGAAAGCGTCGCGTGCCCCCCCATGTTTCTGGAGTGGAACGATGAAACGCGTCGTTTCGATTTGGCTTCCGTCGTGGCCGATCTTCCGGCTCAAACGCGCGGAGCCGGCGGCCGTCCCGCCGGGGCAGCCGTTCGCACTTATTGAGAGCGGCGTGCACGGTCTCGTCATCGTGGCCGTCAATGACGCCGCCGCACGTCTTGGGATCGAAACGGGCACGTCGCTTACCGATGCCAGGGCGGCGCATCCGGGTCTCTTGTCGCGCCCTGCAGAGCCCGAGAAGGACCGTATTGCGCTTTTGAAGCTAGCGCGCTGGACGGGCCGCTACGGTCCGAACCGGCACGTCGACGGCAGCGACGGCTTGTGGATCGATATTACGGGTGTCGCTCATCTCTTCGGAGGCGAAGAGAATCTGCTCGATGACATGACGCAGCAGCTTTTGTCGTTCGGCGTTGCCGTGCAGGCGGGGCTGGCTGATACGCTTGGTGCCGCGCACGCGCTCGCCCATTTCGGCTGTCCGCCCGACGCGGCGTGGGCGATGGCGCCGGCCGGTGAAACGCGCGCGGCGATCCGCTTTCTTCCCGTCGAGGCGCTGCGGCTCGATGCTCCGCGTATTCTGCTGCTGAAGCGATTGGGTCTTCGTCAGATTGGCCAGCTCTACGATATTCCGCGCGATAGCCTGGCGCGCCGCTTTCGCTCGTCCGATGTCGCGGCTGCCGTTCTCGTGCGGCTCGATCAGGCGCTCGGGATGCTGGAGGAGCCGCGCCGGCCGATGCAGTCGCCGCCGGTTCTCTCAGTGGCGCGGGCTTTTGCCGAGCCGCTGATTTCTTCGGAAGCTCTGGAAGCATTCACGAACGAACTTGCAGATGAACTTGCTCTGGCGCTCGCGGCCAAGGATCTTGGCGCACGGGTTCTTCGCCTGGCGTTCTATCGCGCCGACGGCACGAGCGGGACGATAACGGCTGCCATGAGCACGCCTTGTCATGACGCTCGCCACATGATGACGCTGCTCAGCGAGAAGTTTTCGAACATCGACGCTGGCTTCGGGATCGATATTCTCCGTCTCGACGCGGTGCGTGCGGGAAGGTGCGAAGCCAGCCAGAAGGGTTTTGCGGCACCACAGGGCGCTGGCTTTCGCGATCCGTCGGAGCTTGTCGATCGTCTCGCCAATCGTTTCGGGCGCGACGCGATCACGGTTTTGCGTCCCCAAGGAAGTCACATCCCGGAACGCGCGGAGCTGCGGCTTTCGGCGCTCGATGTTTTGGCGGCTGAAACCTCCGCCTCGCGCGTCACTCACTACGCACCGCCCTGGCCCTATCCGAAGCGATTGCTTCGCCCAGCCTTCATGCTTTCGCGGCCGGAGCCGATCGAAGTCACGGCCGGCGTGCCGGACGGGCCGCCGGCGAGCTTCATCTGGCGGCGCGTCGAGCGTCGCGTGGCGCGTGCGCAGGGACCGGAACGGATCGCACCCGAATGGTGGCGGACGCTCTATCTCGATGAAGATCAGAAGCGGCCGCGCACGCGCGACTACTACCGAATAGAGGACCAGCAAGGCGCGATGTACTGGGTCTTTCGGCATGGCCTTTACGAGGGCGAAGAGGCTGCTGAGCGGCCTTCCTGGTTTTTGCACGGGCTCTTTGCGTGAGACGGCGCCTATGACCCCTCGCTACGCCGAGCTTCAGGTGACAACGAACTTCTCGTTTCTGCGAGGAGCTTCCCATGCCGACGATCTCGTCGTGCAGGCGAAGGCACTCGGCCTTTCGGCGATTGCGGTGACGGATCGCAATTCGCTGGCGGGCGTCGTGCGGGCGTACGTGGCGGCGAAGCCCGAAGACGGGGAAGAGGAATCTAAAATTCGTCTCGTGATCGGGGCGCGCCTCGATCTCGAAGATGCGCTGAGCTTGCTCGTCTATCCGACGGATCGCGCGGCCTATGGGCGCCTCTGCCGCTTGCTTTCGCATGGGCAACTCAAGGCGGACAAAGGCAAGTGCATTCTCCATCTCGCCGATGTCGCCGCGCATGCGGAAGGCCAGATCTTCATCGCGCTGCCGCCGGACGATTGGGATTGGCGGGAGATGACTCTCAGTGCTGCGCGCAGGCTGGCGCCCGAAATTCAAACCGGAAAGATCATTCCATTTGAATCCGTGCGTGAGCGTCTGAATGGTCCCGATTCCCCTCCCCCTCGCGGGGAGGGGTTAGGGGTGGGGGGCCGTAACGACGACCTGCTTGGGGGGC
>JAEWCT010000163.1 GCA_023390485.1 Pseudomonadota bacterium | reverse complement strand
CCGATCATCAAGTTCTCGGTCGATTGGTGGAACACGCTGCATCAGCCGTCGACCGATTTCACCTCGACCGTCGATCCGAGCATGCGGCTGCCGCTTCTCGTGATGGCGGTTGCGTTCACGCTACTGTTCTTCGCCATGCATCTCAAAGCCATGCGAAATGAAATTCTGCGGCGGCGGGTGAAGGCTCTCAGAACGCAGGCCGTCGCGGGGCGCGACAGGCTCGCGGCGCACGGTGCGGAGTAATCAAGCATGGATCTCGGACCGCACGCCGCCTTCATCTGGATTTCGTATGCCGCCGTGACGGTGACAGTCACCGGGCTCATTCTTTGGCTGATCGCGGATGGTCGGAAACAGGCTGCCGATCTCGAAGCTCTCGAGCGGCAGGGCGTGAAGCGCCGTTCGTCATCTCCAGGAGTACGATAGAGTGGCCGCAGGCAAGTTCCCTTTGCTCCGCTTAATGCCGGTTGTTGCTTTCGCGGTCGTCGCCGGATTTTTCGCGATGGCCTTGCGGTCCGGCGACCCGTCGCGGCTGCCGTCGATGTTGGTCGGCAAGCCCGTTCCGGAAACGGTCTTTCCCGCGCTTGAGGGGCTTGAATCCGGCGGCAAACCTGAACCCGGGTTCAGCTCCGCCGATCTCGCCAAGGGCAAGGTCTCGGTCGTCAACTATTGGGCGTCGTGGTGCCAGCCGTGCGTCGAGGAACATCCGTTTCTCGAGCAGCTCAAGGAACAGGCGGCCATCGATATTTATGGCGTGAACTACAAGGATCAGACGGACGCGGCGCGCCGTTACATCGGCCGGTACGGCAATCCGTATTCAGCCATCGGAACGGACGCAAGCGGGCGCGCGGCAATCGACTGGGGCGTCTACGGCACGCCCGAGACCTTCGTCGTCAATGGCAAGGGCGAAGTCGTCTACAAGCACGTCGGCCCGATCTCGGCAGAGGCCTTGAAGACGAAGCTTCTGCCGATCATCGAGAAGGCGAAAGCCGGCGCTGCATCTTAACGGCTGCCGGCATCCGTCAAAACTTAGAGCGGATAGAACATGCCGCGCGAGTGGTTGAGCACCGCCAACGTTCCTGTTCTGATGTCGAAGTGAGCGCCGTGGAGCGCAAGCCTGCCGCGTTCTTCCTGATCGCGGACGAACGGGAAGGTTCGCAGATTTTTGATGGCCTGCTTGACGCCTTCCTTTTCGAGCGCTTCCTGCCGCACAGCCTGCGGGCTGTTTTGATGAGATGCCAAGACCGACAGGCGGGCATCGTCTAGCATCGACATCCAGCGCGAGATGAACTGCGCTTCCGTCTGGATGGCCGCGCTCTGGTCGAGAGCCGCCTTGATGCCTCCACAGCCCGAATGGCCCATGATGATGAGATTTTTGATGCGCAGGTTCATCACCGCAAATTCGACGGCAGTGCTGACGCCGTGATATTTGCCGCCCGTTTCGTAAGGCGGAACTAGGTTCGCCACGTTGCGGACGATGAACAGTTCGCCCGGCATCGCGCTGAAGATCGTCTCGGGATCGACGCGGCTATCCGAGCAGGAGATGACCATCGTCTCCGGGCTTTGCCCGTAGGTTGCCAGCTCTTCATAGTGGTCGGCGTTGAGAACGAAGTGGCGGTGCCTGAAGCGACGGTAGCGGTCGGTGAGGGACTCGGGGAAACTGCTCATTAATGCTCTCTGTTCCTGACTTCTCGATCCGACGCGCTTCTCAAAAGAATGATGTAGCCGACAATCGCCGAGATTAGGGAACCCTCCAGAACGCCGACACGGACTTCAGCGCTCGAGTCGGGATCGGGAAATGCCAGCATGCCGATGAATAGACTCATCGTAAAACCGATGCCGCCCAAAATGGCTGTGCCGAAAAGCTGCATCTGGGATATCCCATGAGGCATTTTTCCGAGACCCGTCGCGACAGCGATTCTGACGGCGCCGTATATTCCGAAAGGCTTGCCGACGAAAAGACCCAACGCGATGCCGACGGGGATTTGCGACAGGATGTCATCAGCGGAAAGATCGGTCACCTTCAGCCCCGCGTTGGCAAAGGCGAAAATCGGCAAGATGAGGAAGCTGACCCAGGGGCTCAGAGCCTCTTCGAGGCCGATCAGGGGCCCGTTCGAACCCTTTTTCACTCCTGAGAGTGGAATGGCGAGGGCCGTTGCGACGCCAGCCAATGTGGCGTGAACACCGGATTTCACGACGCAAAGCCAGATGAAGGCGCCGACGAGCAGATATGGCCACGCACGCATCACGCCCGATCGATTGAGCAGGATCAGGCCGGCAATACCCACTGCTGCAAGCGCCAGCGCCAGGATCGAGAGTTCGGCCGTATAGAAGAAGGCGATGATCAGTATGGCGCCGAGGTCATCGATAATGGCGAGAGCTAGCAAAAACACCTTGAGTGCTGGCGGCACACGGCTGCCGAGCAACGCCATGACGCCCACGGCGAAAGCGATATCGGTCGCGGTGGGGACGGCCCAGCCGCGGAGCGCGATGGCATTATCCCAGTTGATGCTGGTGTAGATCAGAGCGGGTACAACCATGCCGCCTAAGGCGCCGAAGATCGGGAGCATTGCCGCCCGGGTGTTCGAAAGTGCGCCGACGACCGCTTCTCGTTTTATCTCTAACCCGACGAGGAAGAAGAAAATGGCCATCAGACCGTCGTTGATCCAGTGAATCACTTCCTTCGTCAGCGCGAAGGGCGCGATCCCGATCTGCACAGGCATTGAAAGCAGGTGCTCGTACAATTCGCTAAGGGGCGAGTTGGCGACAATCAGCGCCAACACGGCGGCGGCAAGCAGCGTCAAACCCACGGTCGCTTCGCGCTTCGTGCCGGTCGCGCTTGTCTCTGGCTTCATTCCGGCGGGACCTCTTCGACACAAACGATTTCAAGCAGGTATGCAATCCGAAGACGGACGCAGCAAGTGTTACGAGAGGCTTCGTTGAGACTTGCCGAGCGGCAGCGCCTCGATTGTGACGGGCGATATGCCGTTTTTCCAGTCTACAAGGTGCGGCAGCAGACGATCATGGCCGCGACTGGCTTCGAGGGCGCGCCGCACGCCTGCAATCGCGTATGCCAGCGCCTGTTCCGCCGAATCCCCGAGCATCAGCTTGGCCGTCAGGCAGCCCGCAAAGACGTCGCCGGTGCCATGGGGAACGTCATTCCATTTCTCGACGCTGCCCATGTAGGCCTGTTTGCCGGTGACGAGCACCGTTGCCAGCCGCGGTCCATAGGGTATCGAGGTGCCGGCGACGAGGGGGCGGCTAGGTTTTTTGTCTGTCGCGTTTTCTTCACGCGAACCGG
>JAEWCT010000299.1 GCA_023390485.1 Pseudomonadota bacterium | reverse complement strand
CTTGGGGGCTGACGCGATATCCGTTTCCGGGCCGGAAGATCGTCGATGCGTTGATCGATCTTCCCTTTGCATTGCCAACGGCCGTCGCGGGCATTGCGCTGACAGCGATTTATGCGAAGAACGGATGGGTCGGCAGCCTGCTCGAACCGCTTGGCATCAAGATCGCGTTCGGTCCTCCGGGGGTGCTCGTCGCACTCACGTTCATCGGCTTGCCGTTTGTTGTCAGAACGGTGCAACCCGTTCTTGAAGATCTCGAGACCGAATATGAGGAAGCCGCGGCGAGCCTCGGGGCGACGCGCTGGCAAGCGTTTCAGCGCGTGGTATTTCCGACGCTCTTTCCGGCATTGCTCACGGGATTCGCGCTGGCGTTCGCGCGTGCCGTCGGAGAATACGGTTCGGTGATCTTCATCGCGGGCAATATTCCGATGGTTTCGGAAATCACGCCGTTGATCATCATCACGAAGCTCGAACAATTCGACTACAAGGGCGCGACGGCGGTTGCCGCAGTCATGCTGGTTATTTCGTTCCTGCTGCTGCTCCTGATCAACGGCCTGCAGGCCTGGACTGCACGTCGCACGGGGAGAGCGATCTGATGGCTGGCGTTGCTGCAACATTCGAAGCGCGGCCCGATACGGCCAGCAAGTTCCAAGCCAATCCTGCGACGCGAGATTCGGCGTGGGTCAGGTATCTGATTGTCGGCGTGGGCCTCACCTATTTCGCCCTGTTCCTTCTGCTGCCCTTGATTGCGGTATTCGTCGAGGCCTTCCGCAAAGGGGCGGGCGTCTACTTTTCAGCGCTTGTTGAGCCCGATGCGCTGTCGGCCATTCGGCTGACGCTTCTGGCTGCGGCGCTGTCGGTTCCGTTCAATTTGCTTTTCGGATTGGCGGCTGCCTGGGCAATCGCGAAGTTCCAGTTCCGCGGCAAAAATTTTCTGATCACGCTCATCGATCTGCCGTTCTCGGTATCGCCGGTGGTTGCGGGCCTGATCTACGTTCTGGTGTTCGGTCTGCAGGGCTGGTTCGGCCCCTGGCTGCGCGACCACGACATAAAAATCATCTTTGCCGTGCCGGGCATCATCCTGGCGACGACGTTCGTCACGTTCCCCTTCATCGCGCGCGAACTCATTCCGTTGATGCAGGCGCAAGGCCGCGATGAAGAGGAGGCGGCAATCTCGCTCGGCGCTTCCGGCTTCCAGACGTTCTGGCGCGTGACCATTCCGAATATCAAATGGGCGTTGCTTTACGGAATCATCCTGTGCAACGCGCGCGCAATGGGCGAGTTCGGTGCGGTGTCGGTCGTCTCCGGCCACATCCGCGGCGAGACCAACACGATGCCGCTGCAGGTCGAGATTCTCTACAACGAATATCAGTTCGCAGCCGCCTTTGCCGTGGCATCGCTTCTGGCATTACTCGCGCTCGTAACACTGGTCTTGAAAACGTACGTCGAGTGGCGCGCCCACCACCATCCGGTAGCTGAGGAATAGGTTTCATGAGCATCGAGGTCATTGATGTCAGCAAGACGTTCGGTAGCTTCACGGCGCTGAATAACGTCTCTCTCAATTTTCCGGATGGCGAGCTCGTGGCGCTTCTTGGCCCGTCAGGTTGCGGGAAGACGACGCTGTTGCGGGTGATTGCCGGCCTTGAGCTTCCCGACTCGGGCCGCATCGTGCTCGACGGCATCGATGCGACCGACAAGGATGTCCGTCAGCGCCGCGTTGGCTTCGTGTTTCAGCATTACGCGCTCTTCCGACATATGACGGTGTTCGAGAACATCGCGTTCGGCCTGCGCGTGCGCCCTCGCCGCGAGCGGCCGAGCGAAAAGGAAATTCGCGCCAAGGTGACGCGTCTGCTCGATCTGGTGCAGCTCGGCTGGGTGGCGAACCGCTTTCCGTCGCAACTTTCTGGCGGGCAGCGGCAGCGCATCGCGCTTGCGAGGGCGCTTGCCGTCGAGCCGCGCGTTCTGCTTCTCGACGAGCCTTTCGGCGCACTCGATGCCAAGGTCCGCAAGGAGCTTCGGCGCTGGCTGCGAACGCTGCACGATGAGCTGCATATCTCGTCGATCTTCGTGACGCACGACCAGGAGGAGGCACTTGAAGTTTCCGACCGGATCGTTCTCGTCAACAAGGGCAACGTCGAGCAGATCGGCTCGCCGAGAGAGATCTACGAGAAACCCGCGACAGCTTTCGCCTACGGATTCATCGGAGCGGTCAACGAGTTCCGCGGCCGTGTCGACGGCGGATTCGTCCGCGTCGGCGATGAGCGCTTGCGCTTTGAGACCGGAAGCTTCAAAGACGGCCAGGAGGTCATCGCCTTCAGCCGTCCGCACGATACTGAAATCGTTGCTGATACGCAGTCCGATGGGGTATCCGCAAGCATCAATCGAATTCTTGGCAGCGGCTCCGTCGCCCGGATAGAACTTGTCGCCAATGGCGACGCGCGTGAGGGACGAAAAGACTTTTTCGAGGTTGAGATTCCCGGTACGGAAGTTCAATCGCTCGGATTGTCGACCGGTCAGCACGTAAAACTCAGGGGACGCCACTTGAGCGTCTTTCCAATTCAGAACACAACAAAGGCAGCTTCGTGAATTTCCAACAACTTCGCATTATCCGCGAAACGCTACGCCGCAATTTCAATCTGACCGAAGTTGCCAATGCGCTCTACACGTCGCAGTCCGGTGTCTCCAAGCATATCAAGGACCTCGAGGACGAACTGGGGGTTGAACTGTTTGTCCGCCGTGGCAAGCGGCTTCTCGGGCTTACCGAACCCGGCAAGGAACTGGCGCTGATCGTCGATCGCATTCTGCTCGATACCGCCAACATCAAACGGCTTGCCGATCAGTTTGCCGGACGGGATCGCGGCGAGCTCGTCATTGCGACGACGCATACGCAGGCGCGCTACGCGTTGCCGGGGCCGATCGCGGCTTTCCGCAGGGAGTTTCCGAACGTGCACCTTGTCTTGCACCAAGGAACGCCGAAAGAAATTGCCGCGATGCTGAACGACGGTACAGCGGACATCGGCATTGCTACCGAAGCGCTGGAAGATACCCCAGAGCATGTGACATTCCCATTCTACTCCTGGCATCATGGTGTCGTCGTGCCGAAGGGGCATCCGCTCGAAAGCGAGACGCCCGTAAGCTTGGAAAAAATCGCGGAATGGCCGATCATTACGTATCACGAGGGGTTCACGGGGCGGCCCGCAATCGATGCGACTTTCGCTAAGGCCAATCTGGCGCTCGATATCGTGATGGTCGCGCTCGACGCAGACGTCATCAAAACCTACGTCGAAGTCGGGCTTGGAATCGGCATCGTCGGCTCCATGGCTTATAATGCGAACCGCGACGCGGGCTTGACGCTGCTCGACACGTCGCACCTCTTTCCGAAATCGACGTCACGCATCGCGCTGCGCCGCGGCCGCTTCTTGCGCGGTTTCGCCTACCGGTTTCTCGCGCTCTGCACGCCGGAGTTGACGGAGAAGGTGGTCAAGGAAGGCATTGCCGAGCCAACCGATTGAACCTCGACACGGGCCGATGGCTAGGCTGTCGGTGACTTCGATTTCAGGGCTCTGAACCACGCAAGGCTGTCGTAAGTTGAGGCGAGCGGTCTGTATTCGCAGCCCACCCATCCCTTGTAGCCGATGCTGTCAAGATGCCGGAATATGAAGGGATAGTTGATCTCGCCGGTGCCCGGCTGATGGCGGCCGGGCGTGTCCGCAATTTGGATATGGGCGATGATGTTCCGGTACTTGTCGATGGTCGGTGTCAGATCCCCTTCCATGATCTGCATGTGATAGACGTCGTATTGAAGACGCAGATTTTCCGCTTCCACCGTTTCGATGATGTCGGCGGCCTTGGCGGTTGAATCGAGAAAGTAACCGGGCATGTCGCGGGTGTTGATGGGTTCGATCAGCAGCGTTAGGCCTTCGCCGGCCAGAACCTTGGCGGCAAAGCGTAAGTTCTCGACATAGGTTTTGCGCATCGTCCTGTGATCGGCGCCATGGGGTGCGATGCCGGCGAGGCAATGGAGCTGCGTGCAGCCCAGAGCTTTTGCATATTTTACCGCGCGCTCCACGCTATCGCGGAATTCGCCGACGAGGTTCGGATAAATCGCGATGCCGCGTTCGCCCGCCTCCCAGTTGCCGGGGGGCAAATTGAAGAGCACCTGACGCAGTCCGTTTGCCTTCAGACGGGCGGCGATATCGTCGGCGTCGAACTCGTATGGAAAAAGAAATTCGGCGCCTTCGAAGCCTGCGGCGGCGGCGGCTTCGAAGCGATCGAGAAACGGCATCTCATTGAACAGCAGCGATAGATTGGCCGCGAATTTTGGCATGACCGTCCTGCTTGCCGAGGTGACCGATTAAGACGATGCGCGTTCGCGGTGGGCGGCCTGAAGGCGACGAAAATCATCGCCCGCATGATATGACGACCGTGTGAAAGGCGAGGCCGCGACGAGCAGAAATCCCTTTGCGCGGGCGGCTTGCGCAAGACCTTCGAACTCGTCCGGCGAAACGTAGCGATCGACGGCGGCGTGCTTTCGCGTCGGTTGCAGGTATTGGCCGATCGTCAGGAAGTCGACGCCGGCGGAGCGGAGATCGTCCATGACTTGCAGGACTTCGTCGCGCGTTTCGCCGAGGCCCACCATAATACCGGATTTCGTAAAGGTCTGAGCGTCGAGTTCCTTGGCGCGCTGCAGGAGCCGCAGTGAATGGAAGTAGCGTGCACCCGGCCGAATGCGCAGATAGAGCGCCGGCACCGTTTCGAGGTTGTGGTTGAAGACGTCGGGCTTCGCTGCAATCACTGTTTCAAGGGCGCCGTCCTTACGCAGGAAGTCCGGCGTCAGGACCTCGATCGTCGTACCGGGGGCTGCCTCTCGAATCGCGCGGATGGTTTCGGCAAAGTGCCGGGCTCCGCCATCGGCCAAGTCGTCGCGGTCGACCGAGGTTACGACCACGTGCTCAAGCTCCAGACGCGCGACGGCTTTGGCGACGCGACGCGGCTCGTCAGGATCGAGGGCCGATGGCAGGCCGGTTGCGACGTTGCAGAAAGCGCAGGCGCGCGTGCATACGCCGCCCATGATCATCATCGTGGCGTGCCGCTTTTGCCAGCAATCGCCGATGTTGGGACAGGCGGCTTCCTCGCAGACCGTGTGCAGCTTGTGTTCGCGAACGATGGCTCGCGTGTGATCGTAACCTGGCGAGCCCGGGGCGCGGACCCGCAACCAGGGTGGCTTCGGCAACGACGGCGTTTCGGCGTGCGCAACTTTTTCAGGGTGGCGCGGGCGTGGCGTCGTGCCGGTTATGTCGAGCAAAGTTACCAATGGCGTCGTTAGGTTGAAAGCATGTCTTCCGGCCATACTAACCGCTGCAGCGCGAATGTAACAGAGACCCCTTCGTGCGGGTTCGCCTTCATGCGGGCCTGCGCGGGTGCCGATGCGGTTTTTCAAAAGAAAAGGGCGGCACGCTGGCCGCCCTCGAACTCATGTTAATCAGGTCGGCCGTCTGTTACTGAACCTGAACGACCGCCTTATGGACGGGAAGCGCGTCGGCATCCGCAGCCGAGGCCTTCGTTGCCGGGTTGCCCGCATCCGATTCCCTGCTAGAGCCTGAGACTTCCGCCGGCTTCACCGGATCCGGAACCGCCATCGCCGGGCTCATGACCGGGTCGGCCAGCGGCTCGTGCGAGGAAGCTGTCGTTGCCTTCTTCTTCATGCTCGACGTCTCGGCCACTTTCTTTTTCGAAGCAGGCTCGGCTGAGGCCGACTGTTCCGCCTCGGCCTTTGCTTCCGATTTCGCTTCGGCAGACTTGTGCTTCGACACCGGCGCCCTTTCGGCGTCCTTCTGCTGAAGCGACGGCTCCGACGCTTGCTTCTTGTTGAACGGCTTCGGCACTAGGGCCTGATCGTCGTCATCCCTCGTGGCGTCATGAGACGCTTGATCCTGTGCATCCGGAGCGGCCTCCGACGCAGACGCAGTCTTCTTGGGCTTCTCGTCCCAGAAGTAGAAATTATCGTTGCCGCCGTCATTCGACTGGCTGCTAGCGCTCTGCGTTTTGCGAGCGTATGCACCATATTCATAGGTCGACGAGCCCGATGATGCAGACGCCGATGCCGACGACGACTGAGATGTCGCGTTTGCCGACGCCGGTGCCGCGGAGGCTGCCCGCGGATTTGAATCAGCATCGCCATAGCGCGGATACTTGTCGTCGGAAGAGATCGTCTTCGTCGAGAACTGCTGCCAGGTAACCGTGACCCGTGTTCCAACTGGCACGCGAGGATAGAGATCGAGCACGTCCTCGTTGGTCATGCGGATGCAGCCG
>JAEWCT010000297.1 GCA_023390485.1 Pseudomonadota bacterium | reverse complement strand
GTATGAAGCGGCGCGGCGCTCGGTGGCGCCGATCAGGGACGCTCTCACGACCGCGGAAACACGGCAGCAGGATGCCATGAAGGCGTTCGAGGTCTATATGTCGGGCGGAACGCCAAAGCCGCAGTTGGTCGCCGATCTTCAAACATCCAATAGCGATGCCGGCATCGCCCAGGATCGCGAAAGCGCGCTCGAGGATGCCTTGCTCGATCTGACGATCGAGGCCGACAAGGCTCGCGCGCAAGCGGCGCAAAGCGATATGAGCTTCGCCGAAGTCCAGGCGTCATACTCGGCGGCGCAGACGGCTCGCGATCGGGCGGCCAACGCGCTCCGCGATGCGCAAACGGACCTTTCATCGGCAAAGGCCTCGCTGGCGGATGCCAACAAGGAAATGCGGCTTAGATCGAAGCCGATTTCGGTGCTGGTCAGTCTTCGCGCCCAGCGGCTCTACATCCGACAAGGGTTCGATCCGCTTCTCGAGGCGCCGATCAACGTCGGACCGTTGCCGCACAAGGTTGGAACGCACGTCTTCACGGCCATGCGGTATGGCGCAGATCCCAACACGTTCGATTGGAGGCTCGTCAGCGCCCAGACGCCGGTCCCGGGACAACCGTTCGACGGAGAAGGAAAGAAAAAGAAAAGCAGAACGGCGCTGGCGCTAGGACGCAGCCTGAATGTTCAAATGGCCACCGAGGCGCTCAGTGCCTTCACCATCCCCGATGATATCCTTCAGACGATTACCGAGCTCGCGCGGCCCGGCTCGTCGCTGATCGTTTCCGACCGCGAACTGCCGCTCAACGAGAACGGCGGCGGCACGGAATTCGTTGTCCTGACGCGCTAAGCAGATCTCCACAGCCGTTTCACTGTTTCGCGACGGCATTCACTCCAAACTTCGTTCCAGTGTCGTTGACAGGGGAAGCGGCGCGCCTATACCCCAAATGCGAATTCCGGCGGGGACACGATTTTGCTGACAAATCCCAGCACTAAGACCTTTGCGAGCTGGGCGGCCTGGACGAAGTGGGCAATGCTCATTTGCTCGGCGGGTCTCATCGCCGTTCTACTCAACAAGATGTCGCCGCGGACCGAACCGTGGACCTTCGCGGTCAGCGTTCCCGAAACTCCGGTGCTCGGCGCTCTCGATACGCGCAGCGAAGTCATAACGCCGCCGGACGCGAAAGATTTCGTACACGGCGCATCGGTCATCGCCAGTCCTGACGGACTTTTCGCAACGTGGTACCGCGCGCCGTATGAAGGGGCTTACGACGCCGAACTCGTTTCGTCGCGCTTCGACGGCTCGCGCTGGTCGCCCGAGGCTGTCATTACGAACAGCGCCCGCGTCAGCCGTGACTTCGGCATCACGATCAAGTCGCTGGCCAATCCTGTTTCCTTCCGGCGCTCCGAGAATGAAATATGGCTGTTCTTCGCCGCCTCCAAGCTCAGCGGCTGGGCGACCTGCGAGATCGGGCTAATCCGCAGCTTCGACAATGGCCGGACCTGGGGACCGGCCGAAAGGCTGCAGGCGTCGCCGTTCCTGAACATGTCGCATCTTACCAAATCCGTTCCGATCCTTTTTTCCGACGGGCGGATCGGCCTTCCGGCCTATCACGAGATGAACCGCAAATATCCGGTCTTGCTCGTGCTCGACAAAGACGGGCACGTCGTCGACCGGCGCAGGATGGGTAACGGCGGAAAGGTCGGATACCAGCCATCGATCGTTCCGACCGGACCGACGACGGCGATCGCCTTCGTCCGGCGCCTGAAGAGCGCGCGTCCGCAAAGCATTCTGATCACGCGAACCACAGACGGGGGAAAGACCTGGACACCGCCGTCACCTATCGATCTTCCCAATCCCGGCGGACCAATTTCTGCCATACGCTACGATGCTGCGCACATTCTGCTGGCGTTCAACGACGATCCCAAGATCGAGCGCAACATCACGCTCGCTCTCACCGATCTTGAGGGCAAAACTTTTCAACGCATCGGCGTCGTCGCACAAATGGATAGCGACAACCAGAATAGCGCGGTGACGTATCCCTATCTCATCGAGTCGGTGCCCGGTCAGTTCGATATCGTCTATTCGCGGCCGCTGAAGACTATCAATCACGTCAGGTTTTCGAGCGCCTGGGTGCAACACGGCTCGCAATCGCGGACGGCGCAGCAATGACCCTGACCCTCGATTTTCTGATGAGCCGAACGAGCGCGATGCTGATCGTCTTCATTGTTTCGGCCGCGGTCGCGGGCTTCGTGACGAAATCGCCGGGACGACGTGCTGCTTTCGGGATCGCCGGCGTTCTCGGCGCTTTCCTGATCGCGGTCTCGACGCGATCCCTGATCGAGTGGATGACATCGGCCGTCGAGCGTCCGTCGTTACCGGGACTGGTCGTGCTTGTCGTTCTGGCAATTGCGACCTTGAACAATCAGCGGCTCGCCGCGTCAGCGGAGTTTCGGTTCGGCACGCTGATGCTGGCCCTTGCCGGGTTCGCGCTTTATCCGGCCGCAGTGGGCTTTCTGAATTACGACACTTACGTGCTCGGCTACAGCGGATACCTGTTACCGATCGCAATTGCGATCGTTCTCGGTTCCGCGATTTTGCGCGGCTATTTCATCACGGCGTTGACGTTGAACGCCGCGATCATCGCGTTTGTCGCCGGCGCGGGACAAAGCCGCAATCTTTGGGACTATGTCGTAGACCCGGTCGCCTGGATCATCGCGACGGGCATGTGGATCGTTCTCGCGATCCAATTTCTCGCCGCGCGCTTCCGGCCGGCCAAAGCGTTGGCGCAAGCTTAGCCAAGCTCCAGGCTCGTCTTTACGAAAGCTGCGGGATCGGCGCGACGCCGATCAGCCACTGATGACCGGCCAGCAGCAGCCAGGCATAAAGCGCCAGGCCGACAACGACGACGATGACGTCGTTCAACGCGCTGGCCGGCGCGGGGGGCGGCAGCAGTCCACGCTTTTTAACGGAGATGCGGTCGTAAACCGCGAACGCCAGGAACGATCCGAAAAGCAGAAGCGCACCGAGGTCGCCGTTCGCGAGCAAATGTGCAAGCGCCCAGATCTTGATGGCGATAAGCAATGGATTGCGCGTCGCCGTGCGAATACGCGACGGGATGAGCGACGCGACGAGCAGGATGATCGCCGGCAGCATCAAGGCAACAGCGATGTGGCGCGTCCAGACCGGCGGTTCCCACAGGATCGGGTTCTTGCCCGGATGAAGCTGCAGCTTGTGATAGCCAAGCACGATCACAACCAAGCCCGCGAGCGACAACAACGAGAAGAGGATCTTGTAAGGCCCTTCGCCGATGCGCGTCTTCAGACCGTCGCGCAGCTCAGGTTGAGTCGGAACCAAATGGACGCCGAGAAACAAGATCAATCCGACGATCAAAACCATCATGGCGCGCGCCCTCCCTGGTAACCGCACGACCGCATAGCATCAAAAATGGGTGAGCGCCAAATGCGTTGGGCTTAAGGGATGTAACCCTTGTCGAGTTCGAGGGCCTGTCGCGCAATGATCTTGCCTTCAGGACTTTTATGAACGGCCGTCCAGCCGAGATCGGTGCCGGCTTCTTCCGACGAACTGGAACGAAGGTCGATCGAGACGACATCGCTTGCCTTGGCATCGATCGGCGTCAACAGCGGGAAATAGAGCTGCTCCCAATGCGTGCGCGGCGACAACGGCCCCGTCGAAAATCCGATACCGGGCACGAGTTCGACTTTCCACCACGTCGCAAAGCCATAGATCTTGGCCGGGCGCGGAAAACGCCACTCGGTATCGCCGCGCCGTTTCGACTTCGTTTCGGAGGTGAGGTCGATCTCGTCCCACACCATCGCACTTCGGCAACCGTCGAGTATTTCATCCGGTTGCAAATGGCGAACGTAGGCGTTGTTCAGCGACATCGTTTGCGCGACGGCGAGATCGAGACCATGGCCGACGCGGTCCCAGGCGCGGAGCTCGTCATCGATGCGCGGCGTGACGACAGGGGCCACGTACTGAATGATGCCATTCGGAATGACGCGTCCGCCGGGCTTCAGGAAACGCTGGCGCGCGTCGGCGAGCGTCGCGATGATGTTCTCTTCGAGCGCATAGTTGCCGAGCGTTTCCGATACGATGATGTCGACGGCGAGCTTGTCCTGGAACTCCGTCGAGTGGCACGGGATGAGGTGGCAGCGCTTTGCCTTATTGGCTTTCAACACTGCGGCGGCGACGCCCGCGACCTCGGCCGCCTCGAAGAGAAAAACGTCCTTCGCGCCGAGCTTCGAGGCCATCAATCCGAGCAGCCCCGTTCCCGCGCCGATATCGGCAACCACCGATTTTCCGGGCACGATGACGGACTTCAGCGCGGCGAAGAAAGCTTCGTTGCGAACCTGATCGGCGATCAGCGTGCGATGATATTCGATGCGCATATCGTTCCGTTCCCCCTCTCCCCATCATTCTTCATGATGGGGAGAGGGG
>JAEWCT010000119.1 GCA_023390485.1 Pseudomonadota bacterium | reverse complement strand
AAGTGTTCGTTCAATCCGAAATGTAAGAGGCCGCGCGCGGTCCCATCCCGTGCCGGAATAACAATGACGCGAAAGTCCCAATCTACCGGCGCCAAAGCGCCGTCGCAGCGCATGTTGCGCATCGGCGAACTCGTCAGACACAAGCTCGCCGAAATGCTGTCGCGTGGCGAGATCCACGATGACGTGCTGGCATCGCACGTCATCACGATTCCCGAGGTTCGTCTCACGCCGGATCTGAAGCTCGCGACGGTTTACGTCATGCCGCTCGGCGGCAGCGACGTCAAACCGGTCATCGAAGCGTTGACGCGGAACAAAAAATACATCCGCGCCGAGGTGGCGCATACGCTCAATCTCCGTTACGCGCCCGATCTCCGCTTCCGCGAAGACGAGACATTCGAGGAAGCGACGCGGATCGATCGTCTTCTCGATAGCGACAGAGTTCGTCAGGATACCCAAAAGAAATAGCATGGCACGACGCAAAAAAGGCAACGCCGTTCACGGCTGGCTCGTCCTCGACAAGCCGATCAACATGACATCGACGCAAGCTGTCGCCGCCGTGCGCCGCGCGTTCAACGCGCAGAAGGCTGGCCACTCGGGAACCCTCGATCCGCTCGCGACCGGCATTCTTCCGATTGCGCTCGGCGAAGGAACGAAAACGGTTTCCTTCGCGGTCGACGGCGAAAAAGCCTACCGCTTCACGGTCCGCTGGGGCGCCGAGACCGAGACCGATGACACCGAAGGCGGCATCACGAAAACCAGTGACAACCGTCCGGCGCGCACCGACATCGAATCGCTGTTGCCGCGCTTCCACGGTGAGATCTTGCAGACGCCGCCCGCATATTCGGCGATCAAGATCGCGGGTGAACGCGCCTACGATCTCGCGCGCAACGGCGAAACAGTCGTCATCGAGCCGCGCCCCGTTTTCATCGATAGCCTCACGCTCGTCGATATGCCCGACGAAGCGACGAGCGTCTTCGAAGCCCGCTGCGGTAAGGGCACATATGTACGCGCGCTCGCCCGCGACATGGGCCGCATCCTGGGCTGCTACGGCCACGTGATCGCGCTTCGGCGCACGCAGGTCGGCCCCTTCGACGAAAGCCGCGCGGTTCCGCTGGAGGCGCTGCTTGCGGCGGCCGAGTCCGGCGATCCCGATCAGGTGGCGAAGTATTTGCTGCCGGTCGAGTCGGCGCTCGCCGATTTACCGGAGCTGCTCGTCTCGCAAAGCGACGCCGCGACCCTTGCACGGGGCCAGACCGTGTTGATCCGCGGCCGCGATGCCCCGGTTTTGTCGGGGCCAGCCTATGCCACGTCCAAGGGCCGGCTTGTCGCGCTTGGCGAACTCGCGAAGGGCGCGCTCCACCCGACGCGCGTCTTCAATCTCGGCTAGGAAGCGGCCATTCGGCTTAACGCTCTGAAAATTATGACGTATTTCTCAACGAATCTGAACTCGCCTTTGCCGGGCATTCGTGTATAAGTAAACCCATCCGCGCGGGCCCTTTTCCGCGCGGCTTTCGTTTGCGACCCCGCTGGACGACATCCCGGCCGTGGCCGCTTCATTCAAACTCCAAATTCGAAAGGAGCATTCGATGTCGCAGGTAGCACCGCACAGGCGTGTGGCGAAGACGGCCGTCATCAAGGACAGCGCGACCAAGGCCAACGATACCGGCTCGCCGGAAGTTCAGATCGCCGTGCTCACGCACCGCATCAACGAGTTGACCGAGCACTTCAAGACGCACAAAAAGGACAACCACTCGCGCCGCGGCCTTCTCAAGATGGTCAGCCAGCGCCGGCAGTTGCTCGACTACGTGAAGGCGAAGGACAACGCTCGCTATCAGAAGATTATCGAGAAGAACGGTATCCGCCGTTAATCGCGCTCATTTCAGCGCCTCAGTCAGGACGGCCCAATGGCCTGTCACTCGAATCGATAAACAAGAAAAGCCGCCGGCGCTTCCCGAGCGCCGGCGTTGAAAAAGCGCTCGTCCGGCATGAGGCCGGCGGGCTGACCGACCGAACAGAAAAGCGAAAACGAAAGATTGATCATGTTTGACATCCATCGCGTCGAAATTGACTGGGGTGGCCGAAAGCTGAAACTCGAGACCGGCCACTATGCCCGCCAGGCGGATGCTGCCGTCATGGCGCAGTATGGCGACACCACAGTGCTCGCGACCGTTGTCGGCGCCCGCTCAGCCAAGCCCGGCATCGATTTCTTCCCGCTGACCGTGAATTATCAGGAGCGCACCTACGCTGCCGGCAAAATCCCTGGCGGCTATTTCAAGCGCGAAGGCCGCCCGAGCGAGAAAGAGACGCTGACGTCTCGTCTGATCGACCGCCCGATCCGCCCATTGTTCGTCGAAGGCTTCAAGAACGAGACGCAGGTCGTCGTGACCGTCCTCTCGCACGACCTCGAGAACGATCCCGACATCCTCAGCATGGTTGCGGCTTCCGCGGCGCTGACGCTTTCGGGCCTGCCGTTCCTCGGCCCCATCGGCGCCGCGCGCGTCGGCCTCATCAACAACGAGTTCGTGCTGAACCCGATGATCGATGAGATGAAGGACAGCGCTCTCGATCTCGTCGTCGCCGGCACGAACGACGCCGTGATGATGGTCGAATCGGAAGCCAAGGAG
>JAEWCT010000107.1 GCA_023390485.1 Pseudomonadota bacterium | reverse complement strand
CAGGTCAACAACGTTCTCTGCTTCCCCTTCATCTTCCGCGGTGCGCTCGACGTTCACGCTACGACGATCAACGACGCCATGAAGATCGCCGCGGCGGAAGCCATCGCGGCTCTTGCACGTGCCGAGGTTCCGGACAAGGTTGCGGCAGCTTTTCTCGGAGAGCGTCCGACGTTTGGACCGGGGTACATCATTCCCGCGCCGTTCGATCCACGGCTTCTGCCGCACGTCTCGGCGGCCGTCGCGAAGGCTGCGATGGATTCCGGCGTGGCGCGCAATCCGATCGTCGATATGGAAGGCTACGTCGCAAGGTTGAGGGGGCGCCTCGATCCTGTCGCAAGCTGGTTGCAATCGACGTTCGATGCGGTCCGCAACGATCCGAAGCGCGTTGTGTTCGCCGAGGGTGAAGATCATGCCGTTATCCGCGCGGCGAACACGTTTCTACAGCAGGGCTTCGGGCAGCCGATTTTGATCGGTTCGAAAAAGATCGTCACCGAGCGGTTTCGTGAGCTCGGCATACCGCTGCGCAAAGAATTCGCATTGATCGACACCACGGCGTCGCCCTTCCTCGAAGAGTTTTCGGATTATCTCTATTCGCGTCTTCAACGCCGGGGATATCTGAAGCGTGATTGCGAACGCCTCGTCACCAATGAGCGCAATGTGTTCGGCGCGTTGATGGTCGCGCACGGCCATGCGGACGCGATGGTTTCGGGCGTCACACGCAACTGGACGAGCGTTTATTCCGATGTTCATCGCGTCATGGATCAAAAGCCCGGACGGCACGTCATCGGCGTCTCGCTGGTCTTGAGCCGCGGCCGCGCCGTACTCGTGGCCGACACCAGCATCCATGATTTGCCGACCGCGGAGCAGCTTGCCGATATCGCCGTCGAAGCCGCGCGTGCAGCACGCGCTTTCGGTATCGAGCCGCGTGTCGCGCTATTGGCTTACTCGAATTTCGGACAGCCGAAAAGCGAACGCCAGGAGAAGGTCCGGCAAGCGGTGCGTATTCTCGACGAGCGTCTTGTCGATTTCGAGTACGACGGTGATATGGCTGCCGACGTTGCGCTCAATCGCTCGCTGATGGATCACTATCCGTTTTGCCGCCTGTCGGACACGGCGAACGTTCTGGTCATGCCGGCGTTTCACGCGGCATCTATCTCAACGAAGATGATGAAGGAGCTCGGAGGGGCGACGCTCATCGGGCCGATCGTTGTCGGACTTTCGCATCCGGTGCAGATCTGCACGTTCGGCTCGACCGACGCCGATATCGTCAATATGGCTGCGCTTGCAGCCTACGGGGCGGGCCGCGAGTAGGCCTCATCCGGCCTTCGGCCATCTTCTCCCGGAGGGAGAAGGACGTTCTAAGCGTCGATTGCGATCCGGCTCTTGGTTTCTTCCGGCGTGCCGTAGTGTTCGAAGTAGCGCGGATCGATGTTTGCTACCGGCATGATGACAAGAACGTCGGTCGTGCCGAATTGCTTGTCGAGAACGGCGCCGTCACCGAAATATGCGCCAAGCCGCAGATAAGCCTTGATGAGCGGCGGCATCGCCTTCAGCGCGGCCTTCTGGTTGATATCGGCAAGCGGCATGCGGTCCATCGGGATATAGAGCCGATCGTGGGCCCGGCAGCGCCACTCTTCGGGAGCCATTGCCCGATGATGCAGATAGCTCAGCGCCATTTCATGTTCTTGAAGATCGATGCCTTCGAAGCTCGCACAGCCGATCATGACGTCGATGCGATTTTCGCGGACGTAGGTCCAAAGGCCGTGCCACAGAAGCTCGACCGACCGCTTGCTGCGGTAAGGTGCCAGGACGCATGAGCGGCCAAGCTCCATAAAGCGGTGTGTCGAGTCCTTGCGGCGGAGAAGGGACGCAATATCGTATTCGCCTGCCGTGTAAAATCCGGGGCCGCGCTCGGCGACGTCCTGGCGAAGGATGCGATAGGTGCCGACGACTTTCGGCTTTTCGGGCCGGCCTGCGCGTCCCGGCTTTGTCTGATCGATATCGACGACGAGGAGATGATCGCAGAGGGCGTCGTAGGCATCCTCATCGCGGCGGCGAAACTGCGCGAGGCGTGTCGGGACAGCCGACATTTCCTCGTAGAAAACCTGGTAGCGCAGACGCTGGGCCAGCTTGATCTCAGCCCACGTGCGGGCCAAGCGGACCTCGAGATTGCCGACGCGGCCGTAAATTTTGGGCTCGATGTCGCGGGGCAATCCGCTGAAGCGGCGCGCGGGCGCCTTCAGGGCGTTCAGTGCGGCAAGTCCCGCAGGTATCTTTCCCGGTAAACCCGGCCGCCATCTGCCCCGGTCTGCGATCGACTGCCACATAGAGGGAGCTTCCCTGCTCAGTTGCCTCAGATGCCGCTAGCACGATTCCGTGACAGTTTTTAGATTCGACGGTGCGCGTCATTGCGCTTCAGGCGGCCGGTGTCGCTTCGCCGAGGTTCGGCCCCGTCCATCTGAGAAGCAGATCATGGAGATCGCGTGCGTCGAAAGGCTTCGCGAGATAGTCGTCCATTCCAGCCAAACGGCAGCGTTCCCGATCTTCCGGGAAGGCATTTGCGGTTAATGCGATGATCGGCGGGCACGGCAGGCCAAGGGGTGTTCGCTCTGAATAGAGGGCCTTGATGGATTTCGTGGCCGTTAGCCCATCGATGCCCGGCATCTGCAGATCCATCAAAACGACCTCGAACGCCGGCCGTTTGCCTTCGATCGCTTCCCACATCGCTTTTATAGCGGAGCGCCCGTCTTCGACGACCGTCGCTCTGCCGCCTGCGCGCTCGATGACCTTGCATGCGAGGAGGGCGTTGATGCGGTTATCTTCGGCGACCAGAACGCTGAAGGGACGGCGGCGGTCGGAGCCGGATGCGGCGCCGATGTCTTCGATCGCCGCATCGCCCGGAGCTTCAGCGCGTTGAAGTTCGAGAACGGCTGTAAAGGCCGTTCCGTTCGCACGATCTTCGCCTGCGACGATGGCGCCGGACATCGCTTGGGCGAAGCGTTTTGCAATTGCCAATCCGAGGCCGGTGTCCGCCGTATGGCTTGCCGTGGTTTCGCCTTGTTTGAACTCGTCGAAAAGCCGGGCGGTTGCATCCGGAGCGACGCAGGCGCCGGAATCGGCAACTTCGATGGCGATACGGACCGCATTCGGGAAGCTCGGCTTGTTCAAATCAAGCTCGGTCCGCACGGCGACGCCGCCGGCCTTGGTGAGCTTCACAGTATTCGAAAGCAGAGTGAGAATGATCTGGCGGACCCGCATTTCGTCACCGCGCACCCACTCGGGCACGGCGCTGGACATCGTGGATGTGAGTGCAAGCCGCTTGGCGGCGGCGTCGGGCATCATGAGCTGCAGTGTTTGCGCGATACAATTCTGCAGCGAAAAGACGTCCGTCGTCAGATCGAGTTTTCCTGCTTCGATTTTCGAGAAGTCGAGGATGTCGTCGAGCAGGACGAGCAACGCCTGGGCGGATTCTTCGACGGCGCGAGCCTGCATTGTCTGCTCGCCGTCGAGGCCCGTATCGCGCATGAGGCTGATCATGCCGAGGATGCCGTTCATCGGCGTTCTGATTTCGTGACTCATCGCCGCGAGGAAGCGCGATTTTTCTCGGCTCGTGGCTTCGGCGCGGTCGCGGGCGGCTTTGAGGTTTTGCTCGATTTCGCGCTCGGCGGTGACGTCGTGACCGACGCTTTGAATTTCGATTTCGCCCGTCTCGCCGATGACTTCACTTGCGATCCATGCAATCCATCGCTTGCCATTGCGGGTTTTCACGAACTCGAGTGTGCATCGTCCCGACGGTGATGATCCGGCGGCCGCCTCCGTTGTGATGACGGGATGACGATAAATCGAGCCGAGGACGTCTTCGCTGCGGACATCGAAAGCGCTGACGAAGGCGCGATTGGCAAACCGCAGGCGGCCGTCGAGCGAGTGACGAACGACAAAATCGTGCTGTGCATCCAGAAATTGGCGGTAGCGAACGGCGTTGTCCGACAACCGCCACTGCGCATCCTTCATTTCTTCGAGTTTGCGCATTTTATCGCGTCGATGCAGCCGGACAGCGCGAGCGATGGTCCATGCCCATTCATGCGACATGAGAACGCCAGCGACGGCGCCGCCGGCGAGCAGCGCCGTTCCCAGGATTGCGACCGCGAGACTGGCGTCGTACTTCGCGCCGCTGGCAGCGAGGCCACTGGCGAACATCAACAGGCCGGCGAAAAACGCGATCGCCGCACACATGCGCGAGGCTCTGACAGCCTGCCGCCTGGGGCGGGATGACGGTTCAGCGCCTTTGCCCACCTCGGCGGGCCGCGTGTACATCGGTTTTTGTAACAACGCTTTTGCCCCTGAATGCGGGGCGACAGTCAGCTCTCTGTATTTTACAGAATCTAAAGAGACGTGGTTAAACCAGCGCAGCAGCAATTAAAAAATTTTCGCGCAATTCGACGCTGTTTCGTGTCTCGCCTTAAAGTCGCCGAAAATCGTCATCGTTCAGTTTGCGAGCGGCTTCTTCGATCATAAGCGGAACGCCATCGCGGATCGGAAAAGCCAATCCCGCAGCCTTGCTGATCAGCTCACGTGCCTTCGCGTCGTAGACAAGTCGCGTCTTCGTGAAGGGGCAGACGAGCAGCTCCAGAAGTTTTGGATCGACGGCATTCGCGGGGTCATCCGCCGTCTCTTCGGTTTCACTCATCGACAACTTCCCGATTTACTGCAGGGTCGTGCCACTGCTGCCGTTCGAGGCCAAATCGATTTCGGCGAGAGCGACGAGCACCTCGGCGCGCGATCTGAGATCCTTTGCTTCGA
Source organism: Pseudomonadota bacterium (assembly GCA_023390485.1). GTDB lineage: Bacteria > Pseudomonadota > Alphaproteobacteria > Rhizobiales > Hyphomicrobiaceae > Hyphomicrobium_B. The sequence goes on along the minus strand of JAEWCT010000107.1, from coordinate 1,199 downwards.
GAAGGGCCTGCTTCTCTTCGGGGCCATATGGGCACATGACCGAGAGGGCGTTGATCAGGAATTCGTTTGACGCGCGTTGGATCGTCGCCCAATCGGTCTTCAGGCGGTTGGCTTCGAGATACGTTTTCAGGACTCGCAAGAGATTCTGACGATCTACGAGCTCTTCGCCGAGGCCTTCCGTCAAGTCGCTCGCGAACCGGTCGTAGCTGACGCTCATGATGCGATAGGGCTTCTCGGTTTCGGCTTCGCCGACGCTCTGAAAGCGCGTTATGCCGGTGAGCGTGATGATGAGACGGCCGTCGTCGAGCTCTTGATAGGAGGTTACACGGCCGGCGCATCCGACGGCGCGTAACCCCGCAGTCTTTTCGATTGGGCTTTCCTGATCGTCCTCACCCGATATGACCGGCTGGACGATGCCGATGATCCGTGCGCCCGACATGACGTTGTCGATCATCTCGAGATAGCGCGGTTCGAAAATGTTCAGCGGCAATGTCGCGCGCGGCAGCAAGATCGCCCCACGAAGCGGAAAGACCGCAATCCTCGGGGGCAGGTCGGCTGGACGCCGGTAGCGTTCCGTGAGCGTCACGTTCGCGTGTCTCCGCTTTGTGCTGAAAACCTAACTGAACAGGATTGATGCGAGCTTCCGCCGGCCTTCGGCGACCAACGGATCCTTCGGGCCCCAGGCGTCGAAAAACTGCAGGAGTTGCTTGCGGGCGGCTTCATCATTCCAATTCCGGTCCATCCTGACGAGATCGAGGAGAAGTTCAAGAGCCTCCTCCCGATCGCCTCTGGCAGCCAGTGCGACCGCCAAATCGAGGCGGGCTTGATGGTCGGCCGGGCTTTTCCGCACACGCGCCGTCAAAGCAGACAGGTCGGTCTGGTCGGCCCCCTTTTCGGCAAGCAGAATCGCAGCTTCGATGCTTTTGACGACGGCCAATTCCCGCTTGTCCGGCGGGACGAGCGTCAGCGTTTGCTTGGCGCGTGCGACGTCGCCGCTTTTCATGTAGCAGCTGGCAAGGCCGGCGAGCGCTTCCGCATTGGTATGGTCTTCCTGGAGGACGGAGGCGAAGGCTTCGGCCGCGCCTTGCAGGTCCCCTTGCTCGAGCAGTTCCTCGCCCGCCTTCAGTACCTCTGTGATACCGAGCTCGGCATCGTCGGCGACTAGCCGGTCGATGAAGGTCTTTATGGCGCTCTCCGGC
>JAEWCT010000286.1 GCA_023390485.1 Pseudomonadota bacterium | reverse complement strand
GCCTTGATCGCTCCGGCGGGCGCGCGCGGTGGCGGCGGCGCTGGCCGCGATTTTCCGGCTTCTGCTTCAGCGGTCAGAACGGCCGTCACACCGGCGACGCCCGCGATATCCGCCACAACTTTTTCGGCGGCGAGCCGCAGCTGTTCCAGCTCTTCCGCACGGCTCGCGGGAATCGTGATCGAGAAATAGGGATGGTCGTCCTTGATGAAGATCTCGGACACGAGGCCAAGATCTACGATGTTGCTTTCAAGGTCAGGACCTTTGACCCGACGCAGGGCGGCAAGCACCTGTGTCTTATCGACTGGCATGAGCGTCTCCTGGGGGCGCCAAAGCAGCGCCGCTTTCCATCCGCGCGATATAAGTCCGGGCGGCTTGAGTGGAAAGGACCATTGTGGCGGCTAAATCGCCGGGGCTCAAATATTTCCGCGACTTGCAGACTTCCGGCGAGAACCCTAATCGTTGCGCATGCCCACTTCCGATCAGATCCTCGGCGTCATTCTCGCGGGAGGCCGCTCGCGGCGCTTCGGCGGCGGCGACAAGGGACTCGCCGATCTCGGAGGCCAATCGATCCTCGCTAGGGTCATCGCGCAGTTTCGTCCGCAGGTCAGCCGGCTCATTCTCAACATCAACGGCGATCCGGGGCGATTCGCGGAATACGGCATCCAGGTTGTCTCAGATAACGAAAATCCGGAGCTTGGTCCCCTCAGCGGTCTTCTGGCAGCGATGGATTGGGCAGTGCAACATGCCCCGGCATGCACCGCGATCGCGACCGTTTCCGCCGACGTTCCATTCTTGCCTAACGATGTCGTGGCGCGGCTCGACGCCGACAGGGAGGGCGGCGTTGCGATAGCGATGTCGGGCGATCGGCGTCATCCGACAATCGCGATTTGGCCAATGAACACGCGGCAAACAATTTCTGAGGCTCTCAATAACCGCGCCCTGAGTGTCGATAAGCTCGCGGCCAAGCTCAAGGCTGTTGCGGTCGCCTTTCCGATGCGCGACATTCGAAAGACAAAGGTCGATCCATTTTTCAACATTAATACGCCTGATGATCTTTCAACTGCCCGCGCTCTCCTCGCAGGCCCCACAGAAGGATAACAAACTTGGGCAAAGCGTTTCGGTCGGCACAATCATTGCCGCTCTTCGGCGTCGCCGGATGGTCGAATTCAGGCAAAACCACGCTGATCGAAAAGCTGACGCGGCACTTCGCGGGCGAAGGGCTGCGCGTCGCGACGATCAAGCATACGCATCACAAGTTTGACATCGATATGCCGGGAAGCGATACGGCGCGGCATCGCGCGGCCGGGGCTGCGGAAACGGCGATCGTCTCAGGCTCGCGTGTTGCCGTGATCGAAGAAATCGAAACCGCGGGCGAGCCTGCGCTCGAGGTGGTCGCTAGCCGGCTCAATCCGTCGGACATCATCCTCGTCGAAGGCTATAAGGCGGCTAACATACCAAAGATCGAGGTCCGGCGCGCGGCCGTCGCGCCGGAGAAGCTGCTCGCCCCGAACGACCCGCTCGTTCTCGCCATCGCAGCCGACTACGAGGTCGATGCGCACGGCAAGCCCGTGTTCGACCTCAACGATATCGACGGCATTGCAGCGCTGATCGTCAGGACGCTCGGCCCCTTCAACAGGGTCCGGCAGCGGGCCTAGGCCAGCAGCCTTAAGAATGGCCGCTAAAGCTGGTAAACGTGCGCAGCAGCTCGCCATTCAGATAGGCAAAAACGAGCAGCCAGAGCACGGATGCCGTGACGAAACCGAGCACGAAGTAAGCCGCTGGACTTTTCATATTTCCCTCCCGCCTGATTGTATTAATACGATCTAAGACACCCTGACGCGAGGGCCGAACTTGCTCTTGACGCCGGGAGGTACGATATGAAACGTCTGAGGCGTCTTCCGGAGATTTTCGCATGCTGGGCGAGCCTGCCCATAAGACCGAACAACCGCTGATCGATCCCTTTGGCCGGGCGATCGAGTATCTGCGCGTGTCCGTGACGGACCGGTGCGATTTTCGCTGCGTTTACTGCATGACGGAACACATGACGTTCCTGCCGAAGCGCGATCTGCTGACGCTCGAGGAACTCGACCGGCTGTGCGCGGCCTTCATCCGGCAGGGCGTGAAGAAACTGCGGATAACCGGAGGCGAACCTTTGGTGCGCCGCAACATCCTTTGGCTCTTCCGGGCTCTCGGGCGGCATCTCGAAACCGGCGCCCTCGAAGAGCTGACGCTGACGACGAATGCCAGCCAGCTCGAGAAGTACGCGAGCGAGCTTTACTCAACGGGTGTGCGGCGGATCAACGTTTCGCTCGACACGCTCGATCCCGTGAAGTTCAAGTCAGTGACACGCTGGGGCGATCTCGCGAATGTCCTGCGCGGAGTCGATGCGGCCGAAGCGGCCGGCATTCGCGTCAAATTCAATGCCGTTGCCCTCAAGGGCATCAACGAAGATGAGATCGAGGATCTCATCCGGTTTGCGCATGGCCGCGAGGCCGATCTCACCTTGATCGAGACGATGCCGCTCGGCGACATCGGCGAAGACCGGACGGATCAATATCTGCCATTGTCGATCGTGCGTGCCCGGTTGATGGACCGGCTGACGCTCCAAGACATCCCTTATCGGACGGGTGGACCTGCCCGCTACGTGACCGTCAAAGAGACGGGGGGCCGGCTCGGTTTCATCACGCCGCTCACGCACAACTTCTGCGAAAGCTGCAACCGCGTGCGTGTGACATGCACGGGTCAGCTCTATATGTGCCTCGGCCAGGAAGACGATGCGGACCTTCGGGCTCCGCTCCGGGCGTCTCCGGAAGATACGTTGCTCGATGCCGCCATCGTCGAAGCCATCTCGCGGAAGCCCAAGGGCCACGACTTCGTCATCGAC
>JAEWCT010000073.1 GCA_023390485.1 Pseudomonadota bacterium | reverse complement strand
GTTTGATGTCGTTCGGAGGGCCGGCCGGTCAGATCGCGCTGATGCACCGGGTGCTGGTCGAGCAGAAGAAGTGGCTCGATGAGGCGACCTACCTGCTGGCACTCAATTTCTGCACGCTGCTGCCGGGGCCGGAGGCGATGCAACTCGCCACCTATGCCGGGTGGCGGATGCACGGAACGCGTGGCGGGCTGGCGGCGGGCCTGCTGTTCGTTGCGCCGGGGGCGCTCATTATTCTCGTTCTCTCAGTGCTTTACGCGTCGTTCGGGAGTGTTCCCGCCGTCGCTGCGGTGTTCACCGGCATCAAGGCGGCCGTGCTCGCCATCGTTATCGAGGCGCTGATCCGCATTGCGCGGCGTGCGCTCAAGGGGCGGACGGAATGGTTGATCGCGCTTGCGTCCTTCGTCGGGATTTTCATTTTCAACGTGCCGTTTCCGCTGATCGTGCTGGCGGCTGGGCTCGTCGGCTATTTTCGCCGGTTGTCCGCGGCCGATGCCGGAACGGCGGGATGGGCGGAGCCCGTGCGGGTTCCGTTGGCCTCGACGGTGCGGACGGCCTGCATCTGGCTCGCCGTCTGGATCCTGCCGCTCGTCGCGGTAGCGGCCCTCTTTGGATTCAATCACGTTCTGACGCAGCTCGCAGTCTTCTTCTCGCAGCTGGCGGTCGTTACGTTCGGCGGGGCCTACGCGGTCCTGGCCTACATGGCGCAGGAGGCTGTCGCGGGTTACGGCTGGCTGAAGCCTGACGAGATGCTGGACGGTCTTGGGCTTGCCGAGACGACGCCCGGGCCGTTGATCCTCGTCACCGAATTCGTCGGATTTCTCGCGGCAGCGCGGCATGGGGGCGAGCCGGCGCTGCTGTTCGGACTGCTCGGAGCGGCCGTCACGCTTTGGGCGACGTTCGCGCCGTGCTTTCTCTACGTGTTCGCGGGCGCGCCTTACGTCGAATGGTTGAAGTCCGTGCCGAGGCTGAAGGCCTCGCTATCGGCCATCACCGCGGCGGTCGTCGGCGTCATCTTCAATCTGTCGCTCTGGTTCACGCTGCACGTGCTGTTCCGCTCGCGCTTCGGGATGGTGGTCGGGCCGTCGCATTTCGAGGTGCCGGAGATCGCGAGCCTCGACCTCGTAGCGCTTAGCCTCGGCATTCTCGCTGCGGTTCTGCTCTTCGTTTTGCGAACGGGCGTGATCACGACGCTTGGCGTTGCCGCGGCTACATCACTTCTGCTGACGTTTCTGCGTTGAGATCAGAGCCACCCCTTCTTCTTGAAATAGAGGTAGGGGATGACGGCTGCCGCTAACATCAAAAACAGCGCGAAGGGATAGCCCCAGGCCAGATCAAGCTCCGGCATATTCTTGAAGTTCATGCCGTAGATTGATGCAACCAGTGTTGGCGGCATCAGCATGACCGCCATGACCGAGAACAGCTTGATGATCTGGTTCTGCTCGTTCGAAATCATGCCGAGCGTTGCGTCGAGCAGGAAGCTTGTCCGAGTCGAGAGAAAGCGCATGCTTTCCATCAGCGACAGGATGTCGTGGTTGGCCGCTTCGATACGGGCGGCGACGCGCTGGTCGTCTTTGCGTTCGCGCACGGCGTTGGCAAAAAAGAGCAAGAGGCGATGCAGTGACATGGCGCTTTCCTGCGCTCTCGCGGTTACGTCGCCTTCCTTGCCGACGGTTTTCAGAAGAACCTCCAGGCGACGGCTCTGAGGCGTGCTTGTCGTGCTCTTTTGCCCGAACACGAGCGGCGCCATGCGCTCGACCTCGTCCTGCACGCGCTCGATCAGATCGGCTTCCCGTTCGATCAACATTTCCAAAAGGCCGACCATGACGCCGGCGCCGGTAACGCAATCGATGTCGCCCTTCGCTGCGCGGGCGATGTAAATCGGAAAAGCGCGCGGCGAAGCGTAGCGAACCGTCACGAGGTGATTGCCGGACAGGATGAACGTCACGACCGAGGTCATCGGCACTTCCTGCTCACTGTTGTGCAGGATGAAGCCGCTCATGTAGTAGGCGCCGTTGTCGGTATAGAAGCGGTTCGACGCCTCGATCTCGCGCATCTCGGACCGCGTGGGCACCTCTATGCCGAGCGCCTGCTCGATATATTTGTCTTCGTCTTCCTTGGGCTCGACCAGATCAATCCAAACGCTCGTCGAGAGATCACCCAGCTGGTCCCGCTGGATCAGTTTACCGCCAACTGCGTCGTAGACCGTGATCATTGTGGATAAACCTTTTAGGTTTAAAGCGCATTCTGTTTGGCACTTGCCCGGTCTGCTGAGGAACCGGCCGCAAATACCGAGTTATGGCGGCGCCAGCCATTTCACGTCGCCGGTCTCCAGGCAACTCGGCTAAGCGTCTAATTTTCGTGACGGAGGTTTGTTGCACCAAGACGCACGAAGTGTGACAATTCGGTTCCAAACGGAGGTGGCCATGACTCTGCGATTGAACATCGGGACTGGTATCTGCGTCGCGATGCTGGCGATTGGATTTGCCGTGCCGGCGGAAGCGAAGATTCTATGCAACAAGGGCTATCAAGTGGTTCAGGGCTCGATGCTCGCGACGCCGTATTGCCAGGACCAGTATGTTGCGCAGGTGGCGAACGATTACGGATTCAGGGCGTCGCCGGACCGGGTTCGCAACGACCCGCTTTTCAAACAACACCTGTGCCGGTTCATCGGCCAGGACATCCGCATCAAGGAGTCGTGCGACGAGGTCAGCCCGTCGGTGCGCGGACGCTTCTAGATTGTGGAGGTTTTCGCAGTGATGCGATGACAATCGCTGCAATTGCGACAGTCACCGGCATCACTCAAGAGCGTGGCTGTGGCGGCGGAGCCGCCAGTTCCGAAATCAGTTGAGGTCGGGGGTGACTTCGCCCGCGTCCTTGGCGCGGCGTACGCTGCCATCGAACTGCGCGCCTTCGTCGATCGAGAGGGTCTGCTTGACGATGTCGCCATCGACGCGTGAGGTGGCGTTGAGGTTCACCGACGTGCCCTTGAGGGCGCCGCTGACT
>JAEWCT010000047.1 GCA_023390485.1 Pseudomonadota bacterium | reverse complement strand
TGGTCGACGTGCGCGATGATCGCGATGTTGCGAAGGGCCATTTTAAACCTGAAGTTATGGAGGTGCGTCGCGGGCCGTGCCACTGCAACGCAATATTGGCTCGCACCTAGCACGGCGACAAGGCGCGGGGCTAGGCGGCATCGAGAATCTAGGGTGCGGCTTAACAGTATTGAAGAGCGAGATGGTGCTTTTTGGCACGGAATTTGTTCGGTGTTGCCGCACCGTACCGAGTGGTGAGCCGGAATTGGGCGCATATTCAACCCGGTCGCTAAACCATTCCGGATCGGTGAGGCTAACGGACCGCGGTTTCGTCGGCTTTGCTCAGATTTTCTTCCTCGGCCCTGAGCGTTGTTAGAAAACCGTCAATGTCGGGCCGCGGTGATGGCTCGCGCTTGAGGCGCCGGCGCTGATTTTCCTCAACGACCATTGCCGAGACGGCGGCGCCCGGGGTCTTCAGACGGCGGCTTCCTGGGATCAACAGGGGATGCTGCGGCTCTTCGAGATCGAGTTCCTCAAGGAAGGTTTCGCGGAGCGCGTTGAACGCTTGCAGGATGGCGTCGCGGACGAGCGCTTTTTTCTCATTCGACACCTCGGGGTTGAGGCGCGGATCGAGTGTCTGCAAGGCGCGGCGCATGTCGTGCAGCGGCGCGTAGGGGTAAAGGCCGATCAGGCCATCGGTTTCGCCGGCATTGCGGTAGACGATGCGCATCGTGTCGATCGTCTCGCTGATCCGGTAGTAGGCTGTCAGGTAGTCGTCGGTCGCAAGATACGGCTTCTCGCACGTCGATAGCAGCACGGATTTCGTGCGCACGATGTTGCGCCATTCCTCTTCGAGGCTTTCGACGAATTTCGAGCGTTTCTGGAAGACGTTCGACAGATAGGCAACGCCGCCCGTCGCGATGAGCAGCGACATGTCGCGCATGAATTCATAGACGTTGTTGGCGGCGGCGATGACGAAGGGCGGGAGGCCCGGCATGTCGTCGGCGAACTTCGACGCGAGCAGCAGAAGAAGGACAACGGCGAGAAGCCAGTAGAGCCGCGCCAGCGTGCGGTTGACGGAGACGCGGGTCATGACAAATGAAACTCCGGCACGAGCGCTAAGCCTGAGAGATATGCCCGGAGAAGGCGGACATTTGCAAATGTCGCGTACTAATTATTTTCCCCATCCCGTGGCGCCTTCAGGATCGACCAGTTGATGATCGCGATTTGAGCGCCGATCAAGAGCATCACGAGGCTGATGCGAAACCCAATATAGGCGCTCCACAAACCGATGATGACGCCGAGGAACGCGATCGTCCGGAGGGCCGCCGCCTCGGGCAGCATTGCGCCGAGAATGTCGCGATAGATCCTGCCTCCGTCGAGCGGGAAGGCTGGGAGCAGATTGAAGACGAGCATCGCAAGATTGATGCTGGCGAGCGTCCAGACCGCTTGTATTTTCCACGGGCTGCCTTCGAGCCAGGGCGCGGGGTCAATCGGGCCGAAACGGCCGTTGAGGCCAATTTCTGGCTGGCCAAGGGCATTCCAGCACAGAAGAAAAATAAGGCCGTTGGTCAGCGGGCCGGCGAAGAGGATGATGATGTTCGCAAGTTTGGACGGCGGTGGCTTCAGCATGCGTGCGTAGCCGTAGAACCCGCCGACCAGGATTTCGCCAACCGGAACGGCGAAAAGCCGGGCGAGCGTCGCGTGTCCGAACTCGTGCAGCAGCACCGAGAGGAATACGCCCGCTACGAGGACCGAAAAAACGAGCGGCGACTGCTCGAAGGTGCCGAACAGGAATAGCGGCACGAGTGCAAACGTTATGTCGACCTTGACCGGAATTCCGGCAACGCGGAAGATTTCCAGTCTCGGCGTGTCGGCAACAAGATTCATGTCAGCCTGCCAAACCGCCGAGAGGAAAAATCCTTCAGACTCTTATCGCCCGGCTTCTACTCGGCTTGCCGGATGGCGAACTTGATCGAGTCCTTCTTAAGGTTGCTGAACTGGACGGTAAATGGTCCGGCTTCCAAATTAAAGCGAAGTGTCTTTCGGACGCCATCGCAATCGGATTTGCCGCTGTGCGCTGTCGGCTTCAGCGGCTTGCCGTTCTGGACGACGTCAATCCAGCCGGGGGATTGGAGCGTGACCTGATACAAGCCTGATGCGCTGCCCGGACTCTCGAAATCGACGATACCGCCGTAGACGTCACCTTGCGGCTTCATCCTGCCGGTTGGCGCAACGGGGAATGTCACCGCGCTCATCGGTTCGAGCGAAAGCGTGATGGCTTTTGCCGGAGGGGATGGAAGCTTCGCGCTGGACTTCAAGGCTTCGCTTTCCGAAGCCTTCATCCATTGAAGTTCCGTTTTGACCGGCCAGGGAAAGCTATCGCAGCCTCCGGTTTCGGCAGCAAAACCCGTCGTTGTCGCTGCCAACACCAGGGTGCTGACCGCGACAGGTAACAATGCGTATTTTCTCATTATCAGTTCACCATCACCATTACGTCGGTCGCTTTGATCACGGCAGACGCTGTCATGCCTTTGACGAGACCGAGATCGTCAACCGCCTCGTTGGTGATCGACGCCGTTACGATGGTGCCGTTCCCGACATCGATGCGAACGTGGGACGTCGTCGCGCCCTTGTGGACGTCGACGATCGTTCCTTTGATGACATTTCTTGCGCTGATTTTCATGAAAGCTCCTCTTCATCAGAAACGAGCTCGCAGGTTAGCAAAGAACTGGCGGCCTGGCTCGGGAAAGCCATCTGTGAGAGAATAATTTTCGTCGAGCAGGCTCATGCCGCCGATGGCTCTGCTCGCTGGGTTGCGGTGCGACCCCGCTCACTGGAATGGCGTGGAATTATTGTCGCTCGCTATCGCGATGAGACGGCGCAAACGTCTCGGCTTAGATGATGCTCTTGGCATAGAGGTCGGTCCGGCGATCGCGGAAGAATCCCCATTCGGCACGATACGTTTCGATGAGGTCGAGATCGAAGGTATGGACGAGAACGCCTTCGTCTTCGGCACCGAATTTCTCGACGAGCTCGCCGCGGTGATCGCTGATGAAGGAGTGGCCATAGTACTTCTGCTTCACGCCGTCGTTGTCTTCCTCGCCGATGCGATTGGCTGCGACGATCGGCACGGAGTTCGAGACGGCATGACCCTGCATCGCGCGCTGCCATTGCAGGTGCGTGTCGAGCGAGAGATCATAGGGCTCCGACCCGATGGCCGTCGGATAGAACAAGATCTCGGCGCCTTGGAGAACCATGGCGCGCGCGGTTTCCGGATACCATTGATCCCAGCAGATGCCGACGCCGATCCTGCCGTGCTTCGTGCTCCAGGTTCTGAAGCCCGTGTCGCCGGGGCGGAAATAATACTTTTCCTGATAGCCGGGGCCGTCGGGGATATGGCTCTTGCGATAGACGCCGAGGATTTCGCCATCGGCGTCGGCGATGGCAATGCTGTTGTAATAGCGCGGACCGTCCTTCTCAAAGAACGAAATCGGGATGACGACCTTCAAAGACTTCGCGAGGTTGCGGAGTGCGATCACGCACGGATGCTCCATCACCGGATGGGCGGTATGAAACCACTTCGGTTCCTGGCGCGTGCAGAAGTAAATGCCTTCGAAGAGTTCGGACGGCAAAATGACTTCCGCGCCGCGTCCCGCTGCCTCGTGAACGAACGCCTCGGTCTTGGCAATGTTCTCTTTGATGTTGTGGCCGTAGGACGTTTGAATGCTGGCCACCGTGAGCGAGCGTCGCGCCATCTACAGGGGCTCCTGTTGTGTGATGCAATGAAACGATCCGCCGCCGGCCATTCCGCAACCGAGCAAGCCACGGGAGGAGACACCGACAACCGCGCGAGTTGGAAAAACGGCCTGCAAAGCCTGTAGTGCATCGGCTTCGGTTGCAGTTCCGTAAATCGGCACGACGACAACGTCGTTGGCAATTATGAAGTTCATATGAGACGCGGGCGAGATTTCGCCAAGAGCGTTGCGGTAGAGGCCGACGCCCGGAATGCGCACGACTTCAAGCTTTCGGCCCATCGCGTCAGTCGCGTTTTCGAGACTTGCCGCAATGGCGTTCAGCGTTTCCGCGTTCGGATCGTCGGGGCCGGCGGGTGCCTGGCAGACGACACGGCTTGGCGCGATGAAACGCGCGATGTTGTCGACGTGGCCGTCGGTGTGATCGTTCTTCAGGCCTTCATCGATCCAGATGACTTTCTTCGTGCCGAAGGCTTCGCCGAGCGCCTGCTCGGCAGCTTCTTTCGTCCAGCCATTGCGGTTGGGATTGAGCAGCGTCTGCTGTGTGGCGAGGATTGTGCCTTCGCCGTCATGATCGACGGCACCGCCCTCGAGCACGAAATCGAAACGGCGGATGGATGTCTTCGCGAGTTCGGCTACGTCGTCGCCGACCGTTGCGTCGTCGGGAAGATCATATTTGCCGCCCCAGCTGTTTGTCTTGAAGCGGAGGGCGACCGCGTCCTTGCCGGCGCGCGCGAAGATCGGGCCCGTATCACGCAGCCAGATGTCGCCGTACTTCGCAGGAATGACTTCGGCTGTTGTGCCGAGCGCGGCAATAGCCGAGTTCCGCGCTTCTTCGCCGTTGACGAGAAGGCGGACCTTGTTGCCAGCGATGCTGAGCGCGCGAATGAGCGCCGCCACGTCGCGGCGGGGTGTCTCGAGGTCGCCGCGCCACTCGTCGGGATCGGCCGGCCATGCGGTCCAAATCGCCTTCTGAGGCGCCCATTCGGCGGGCGTCACTACCGGCGTTCCGTCCGCCGCAACCTTCATTCTCTGGTCCTCGTAATTTGCGTTTCGAAACGCATTCATCATCCGAGCACGCGATGTCGGGGATCGGGACCCGGTCGTCAAGGCCGGAGATGTATCAGGGCGAAAATTGCGCAGGCCGGACGGACATGCAAACGATCATGACACCTGTGCGACTGCCGAATTGGGGAATGAACCGACAGAAAGAGTAAATGCGGCCGACATAGACGCTCTGGGCGGGTCGTAGACGCCGCCATCGAAGCTCGAACCAAAGACGGGAACGACTGGCCGATAAACGGGCGCGTGCCGAGTTAAACGCCCTGACGCCATCGGGGCGAATCGCTCCCGCAGGAGGCATCATAGCGCATTATTCTCTAAAGTCGCTTTAAATCATCAGACTACGTCTCATCGCGTCCTTCGCGATGGGCTGCGCGCGGAGAGGAAGCGACGGAGATTTAAACGCGTTTCCCGAAGATCGTCGCGAACAGGCCGACGATGATCGCCGCCGGTATGACGACGAGGGCGATTGCTCCGATCGTCACGGCGAGGCCGAACATCAGAAAGGCCATGACGGCGAACAGCAGGACCGCCGCCAGGAAGATAACGATCTTGACGACCCATTCCCGCCAGCCGGTGAGTACTGTCGTCTCGCCGTTTCTCGTGATGACGATCATGATCTCAGTCCCTATTTAATAATACGAGCTTCGATAGCTAATGACGTCACGGAACGCGCGCGGCCATCGCGTTGGCGATTTCCTGCGATCCTTGGATGACGATATTCGCGCCACAAGCTTTAAGGTGCGTCACCTCGGCGTCGGAGTGGCCTCGCGCGATGATCGGCAGCTCAGCATTTGACGCCCGTGCCTGCGCCACGATCTGTCCGGCTTCGAAGCTGTCTGGAATGGCGACGAGCAGGCACCTAGCTTGTTGTAGATTGGCAAATTTGAGAAGGGCGATGCCGTTCCCCGCGACCGCTTCGATCTTCTTTTCCTTGAGCTTGTTCACGATGTCATCGTTCTCATCGATCACGTACATCGATAAACCCCGTCGTTGCAGCATTCCCCTGATGGGAAATCCAACGCGGCCATGGCCAATCAATATGGCGTGGTCCTGCAACATTGTCTTTTCGATTTTGACGGGCAGTGCGGGTAAGGGCGTCGCGCTGACCTGCTCTCGCTTTTCTAGCTTGTCCTGATAGCGGTCGAGCGCGAAGAATAGTAGCGGGTTCAGCATGATCGAGCCAATGGCTCCGGCCAGGACGAGCTCTCGGCCGAGGTCGGGCAAGACGCCGAGTGTCACGCCCAAGCCAGCGAGAATGAAAGAGAACTCGCCGATCTGAGCCAGGCTGACAGAAATCGTGAGTGCGGTCGCGGCGGGATAGCCGAAGGCACGAACGATCGCATAGGCCGCCACCGATTTGCCGACGATGACGATCGTCAGCGTCGTCACGACGGCAAGTGGATCGCGGAGGAGTATGGCCGGATCGAACAACATGCCAACCGAAATAAAAAACAGCACGGCAAAGGCATCGCGGAGCGGAAGCGTTTCAGATGCCGCCTGCTGACTGAGCGTCGATTCGCTCAAGATCATGCCGGCAAAGAAGGCGCCGAGCGCGAACGACACGCCGAACAGTTTTGCCGCTCCGAAGGCCGTTCCGAGCGCAATCGCGAGCACGGCCAGGCGGAACAATTCTCGAGATCCGGTGTGAGCAGCGTAGTGCAAAATCCACGGAATGACGCGGCGGCCCGCGATAAGCATCAAAACAACGAAGGCAGCGATCTGCAGTACGGTTACCGCAAATGTCCTCAGAAGATCGAAGTTCTCAGCGTTGTTCGCCGAGACGTCGGTTGTGGTGACGCCGAACAGTGGAAGCAGCGCCGGCAGCAGCACCAGCGTCAGCACCATCACAATATCTTCGACGATGAGCCATCCGACCGCGATGCGGCCACGCTCGGTATTGAGAAGCCGTCTCGCCTGCATCGCTCGCAATAGGACGACGGTGCTCGCGACGGAGAGCGCGAGGCCCATGACGATGCCGGCCCCGAGCTGCCAACCGAGATAATGGGAAAGCCCTACGCCGAGCAGCGTTGCGACGAAAATCTGTACGATGGCGCCCGGAATCGCGATTTTCCGAACG
>JAEWCT010000028.1 GCA_023390485.1 Pseudomonadota bacterium | reverse complement strand
CCGGAATGCCGAGCTTCTTTGCTGTCTCCTTCGCCTCGATCTTGTCGCCCATGATCCGGATGTGTTCGGACGTCGGACCGATGAAGGTGATCTTGTGCTCTTCGAGGATTTCCGCGAACCGCGCGTTCTCGGAAAGAAAGCCATAGCCTGGGTGCACGGCGTCCGCGCCGGTGATTTCGCAAGCCGTGACGAGTGCGGGAATGTTGAGATAGCTATCGCGCGCCGGCGGCGGCCCGATGCATACGCTTTCGTCCGCGAGCCTGACGTGCATGGCATCCGCATCGGCTGTCGAATGGACGGCGACCGTTGCGATCCCAAGCTCGCGGCAGGCCCGCTGCACCCGCAGCGCGATCTCTCCTCGATTGGCAATCAGAATCTTATCGAACATTTGCACTCCAGGCGTCTTTGCCGGGCTTACCGGTAGCGCTCTATTCTATGATGATCAGCGGCTCGCCGTATTCGACGGGCTGCGCGTTCTCGATGAGGATGGCTTTGACGGTGCCGGCGCGCGGCGCCGGGATCTGGTTCATCGTCTTCATCGCTTCGATGATCAGAACCGTGTCGCCCTGATTGACCTTGCTGCCGACTTCGCAAAAGACCGGCGCACCGGGCTCAGGCGAGCGATAGGCCGTGCCGACCATCGGCGACTTGACGGCCCCGGGATGTTTCGAGAGGTCGCCCGAAGGCGCAGCCGCCGGCATCGCCTCGCTGACCGGAGCAGCCGGAGCGGCAACCGGAGCCGCGGCATAGGCCTGCGGCGCGGCGGCATTGATCGAAATCTTCTTCGCGACGCGAACCTTGAGGCCGCTCTTCTCGATCTCGATTTCCGTCAGACCCGTAGCGTTCAAAAGCTCGGCGAGTTCGCGGATCATCTGACCTTCGGCGCTTCCCGTTTTCGGCCCTTGGTCTTTTGCGCTCATCAGTCCCGTATCCTCGATTTTGTTGGCGTGCGTCTTATAGCGTAAGCGCGAGGTTCGGCGTCACGCTTTGCTTGTAGATTTATTCAGGATGTTGGCCATGGCGTCGATGGCCAGCTCGTAGCCCTTCGCGCCGAGGCCGCAAATCACGCCCGTCGCGGCAAGCGAAATGTAGGAGTGCTGGCGAAACTCGTCCCGCCGGAAAATGTTCGAAAGATGCACTTCGACGACCGGAAGGCTGACGGCTTGCAGGGCATCGAGAATGGCGACGGACGTGTGCGTATACCCGCCCGCGTTGATGATGATGCCTTTCGCCTTGCCGCGCGCCTCCTGCACCCAGCTCACGATTTCCCCCTCGATGTTCGACTGCCGGAAATCTATCGAAAGTCCGTTCTTCGCCGCAGCCTTCTCGGTGCGCGCACGAAGATCGTCAAGCGTTTCGGTACCATAGACTTCTGGTTCCCGGACACCGAGCATATTTAGATTGGGGCCGTTCAGAACGTAAATGAGGGATGTCATGTTTGGAGGCCGTTCGGGCACCGGGCAGATGCCCGAACCAATTGCGCGGAGCCCCCGGTCTATCAGCTTTCTACGAATGCGCAAAGTGCGCGGGCATGACCGCGCACTTTGCTGTGAGAATTATGGTAACTAGCTGCGACAACTAGATATTTCTGGCTGGTATCCTAGCAGGTCGAGCATTTGTTCTTGCGGAATTCCGTCACCAGCGCCTCGAGCTGCTCGTGAAGGTCATCAGGCGCGCCGGGGATCGATTTGTTGCCGACGAGGAAGTGCGGCGTGCCGTTGACGCCCATCGTCTTGGCAAGCTTCATCTCTGCCAGAAGCTCGTTCTTGACTTCGTCGCTCGCCATGTCGGCTTTGATCTTGCTCATGTCGAGACCGAGGCTCTCCGCGACCTTCAGGGCCGACGCCTCGTTTGCCTGCCCCTTGGAGCCGAGCAGGGCCTGGTGGAATTCCCAATATTTGCCCTGTCGCTTCGCGGCGAGTGCGACTTTCGCCGCCTCTTCCGAGCCCTTCGACAGGATAGGCAGCTCCTTGAACACGAAGCGCACATTCTTGTCGTTCTGGATTAGCTTCTGCACTTCCGGAAGTCCGTGCTTGCAATAGCCGCAGTTGAAATCGAAGAACTCGACAACCGTGATGTCGCCGTCAGGATTGCCTGCGACCGCGCTGCCGGGCGAGCGATAGATCGACTTGGCGTTCTCGGCCATGAACGCCTTGAGCTTGGTGTCCTGTTCCTTCTGCGTCTTCTCGTCGAGAGCGTTCTGAACCTCGAACATGATCTCCGGGTTCTTGACGAGATAGTCCTTGATGATCTCGCCGAGCGCCTTTTTCTGCTCGTCGGTGAAGGCAGAGCCACCCGCCGTCGGAGCGACCGGCTCGGCGCGGACAGCTGCAGGCCCAAAGTGGACGCCCGCAACTGAAGCCAGCAAGGCCAGTCCGAGCAAGGCTGCGGCAAACCTTTTGCTGATCGAAGCCAGCTTGGCGGAATTATAGAATTTGGTCTTCAAGGTCATGGATCCAATCTCGCGTTATCGCAGACATAAGCCGCTTATGTCTGCGGTTTGTAATTAATGATGTCGTCATTTTTCAGCCACTCGGGTGAACCCGCACGTAGCTGCAACTGCGCGCGTTTCGCAAAGAGCTGCGCTTGCTTGATGTTTCCTTCGAAGAAGTAAGCCTGCGCCGTCATGGCGTCGGCTTCTGCGGACTTGCCCTGCTTATAATAGACATTGGCGAGCAACCTGTAAGCGTGGCCATTTTCCGAATCGTCTACGAGGGATTTACGCAATAGGTCCGATGCTTCCTTTTGCGCCTCGGCATTATCGCTGTTCTGTAAGGCGCTCGCGAGTTCGACGCGGATCAAAGGGCTGCTCGGAGCGAGCTTAAGCGCCTGTCGCAGGCTTGGCACGGCTGCGGCCATTTTTCCCGATCTCATCAAGAAGTCGGCCTTGAGCTCGTAGAAATACGGGTACGACGGGTTCTCGCGGATCATTCCTTCGGCGTCCTGCACTGCCGCTTCCAGTGCGCCAGGACCGCCTTTGAAGAATTTTGCGATAGCCCGCGCATAGCGAGCCGGAAGCGTCGTGTTGCTTTCGGGATAGCGGTTGAACACCGTCGTCGGATTTTCGAGATACCCCGACAATTTCGCCCGCATCAGGTCGTGACGAAGCTGAAGCGAGGGAGGGTCCTTCTGCCCGAAATACGGACTTGTGGTTGCAAGCTGGTTCAGCCTTGCTAAGCGGTCGACGGAAAGGGGATGCGACCGCACGAACGGATCCTGAAATTGATCCGTCAGATATTCCTGTTCCTTGAAGCGCTCGAACGTGTCGAGCATGCCTTTGCCGGACTGCTTCGTGGCTGTGAGATATTTGATGCCGGCTTGATCAGCGGCGGATTCCTGCGAACGGCGCTCGGCCAGCAGTCCCTTCATGATGACGGACGTGCCGCCCTGCAGGAGCGCTTGGCCGCCCTGCATCGTCTCGCGGCCGCCACTGCCGCCTGAGACGCCGCCCGCGACCATCGCGCCGATGCCAAGCACCTGCGTCAGCAATGCGCGCGTTTGATCCTTGGCGATCCGCGCCCTGAGAGCCGCCATGTGACCGCCGGCGATATGGCCGCTTTCATGCGCGATGACGCCGATGACTTCGTTCGGCGTGTTGGCCTGCATCAGTGTGCCGGTGTGCACGAACACGTTGCCACCATCGAGAACGAAAGCGTTGAAGGCATCGTTATTAACGATCCGGACGGTTACCCGGCCGCCGCCGAATCCAGCCGCTTGAAAAATCGGCTTTGCATAATCCTGCAATAACGCCTCGATCTCGGCATCGCGGATGAGGGGCAACCCCTGCGCGCGTGCGCAGGGTGCCGGCGTGAGGAACAAGGCGGCGAAGACGGCAGCCATAAGCAAGCTGCTTTTGGCGGCCGAGAACGCCGGAACAGTCCTCGGAATGTCAGGCATTGGATTTGCCCCGCTCTCGATGAACCGCGTCGAGACGCCACGCGCGGGCAAACTAGGCAGCAAGCCCCGCTGGGTCAATTACGACGCAGATGATAGCCGCATCAGTCATCGCTTTAGGGCAACAGAGTGACAACCGAGAATAGCAAATGTTGAAGGGCGATTTGCTTGTTCCCAGGTGGACTTGAGGCGCGGCGCCGAGGGTTTTGAGAAGAGAGGCCAAGGCTGCTGCCCTGGCCTCTTAAGCCTCATTATTCGCCGCTGAGCTTTCTCTGCCACCAGCCTTTACGCTGTGGAACCGCCTGCACTTCGGCGACTGTGGTATCGCTCTCGTCGCCGGGCCGAACGACGACGCGTTCGATGCGCGGCTCGCTCGATCCGACTTCGTGACGCCGCCGAAGCCGCGTGACGGGAACGCTTTCCTCCGGCGCTGCGGCGAGCGGCGTTTCGACGGCTCGCTCGGGCTCCTCGACTTTCACCGGGAGATCCGGAGCGGCGGCGGCAGGCTGGGTTTCAGCGCCGCTGTCGTCGCCTGATGCGGAAGGTGCATCCCAAATGCGCCGCGGGTGCTGATTTGCGCCGCCCGATTTCTCGGCCGAGGCGTTCCGGCCTTCCGATCGGCCGGAAGCCGACCGCCGCGCCACCGCCTTATCCGATGCTTCGTCCGCCTCGACACCGGACCCGGCTTCGACGGATTCGACATCCACCGACTCCACGTCGATGATCTCCGGCTGATCTCCGCCGAAACCTTCGCCTTCATGGCCTTCGGCAGCCAGGCCCGACCCTTCTCGGCCACCGCGTTCTCTGCCGCGACGGCCGCCGCGACGACCCCTGCGGCGGCGCCGTCCAGGCTTGTCGCCGTTGCCGGTGCCGGGTTGTTCACCGAAGTCTGCAGCGTCAACGGTCGGCTGGGCGTCGGCTTCCTCATCGTCGCCATGGCCGGTTTCGGCATCGTCGTCGCTGTGCGGACCGGAAGCCCCGGAGCTCTCGGCATCGGCGCGCGGCTCGAAGCCGCCACGCTCGCGACCCTGACCTTCGCCACGATCGCGTCCACCGCGTCCACGGCGCCGGCGGCGGCGCCCGCGGCGGTTGCCGCTTTCCTCGCCTTCGCCACGACTGGATTCGCGACCGGCGACGGCATCCTCGGCTTCATCGCTATCCGGCGCGATTTCAATCTCGCCGCCTTCGAACGATGGCGCCTCTTCCTCGCCGTCGAAGCCCCAATCC
>JAEWCT010000428.1 GCA_023390485.1 Pseudomonadota bacterium | reverse complement strand
CCTCAGAGGAGACGGCCGCACGCGTATGAGTGTTACGAGGCGTCGCCTTCCGCCTTGTCGGCGCTTGCCGCATTGAGCTGGCCGTAAAGCGCGACACCGATGTTGTTCAAAAGATCGAGCTGCGTTTCGAGGAAATCGATGTGGCTCTCCTCGTCCTTGAGGAGGTCATCGAACAGCATCTTCGACACGTGGTCGCCGAGGTTGAAACAGATCTCGCGCGAGGCTTTGTAATATTCGCGGGCGATTTGCTCGCCCTTGAGGTCGCATTCGAGAACTTCCTTGATGTTCTCGCCGATCATCAGCGGCGCGACGTACTGCAGGTTCGGATGCCCTTCGAGGAAGATAATGCGGTCGATCAGACGATCCGCATGGTGCATTTCTTCGATGGACTCTTCCCGTTCCTTCTTGGCGAGCTTTTTGAAGCCCCAGTTGTCCAGCAGCCTGTAATGCAACCAGTATTGGTTGACGGCACCCAGTTCGAGCTTAAGTGCCTCATTCAAACGGGTGATAATTTCGTCGTTACCCTTCATGCGCCGCTCCAAAATCTGCCTTGATGCTTCCGGCCTCGAAGTCCAGAAACATTCTAAAGTAGACAACTAGCGGATTAGAGCGGGCTAAACCAGAGCCTTCCGCCAACTTGACGGAGGGAAATGCATAAACTTTTTCGGAGGTTTTCTACGCGATTGCGCGCTGAGGGCGCCGGGCGCGCCGGGCAATCTCGGCATTGATGCGCTGCTGGCGCTGCTGCCGCCGCTCCTCGATGCGGATGAGCTTGGCGCGGGCTTCCGCGAGAACGAAGGGACAAACACGGGTCGTCTGGGCCAACCGGTCCATGGCGGCATAAATTGCTGCAACCGTTACGGGCGCACACGTGCAGCAGTTCATCTTTTTGTTGAGGTGCCGGAACACGACGCCCGGTGTCGGGAGGATGCCAGGTCCCGTGCTCATGATTTCGGAGACGGCGACATCGATATCGCGGTCAGATATTACGGCGCACGAGCAGACGATCACTTTCGGCTCCAATCAAACGAGGTTCAAGGCCCCGGCATCGGATACCCGGTAGGGTAACACGTAATAGTTGGTCAAAAAAGTATACTTTCGTCAAGCACCCTTTTTGCCACTTAGAGGTAGTACGCCCGCAAAAAATAATCAAAAGATTCTAAGCAGCTGCAGGGATTGAAGTTAGATTTTGCCTGCGACCCGGCGTCCCGGCCACAGGCGGGATCGCCGATTTGCAGGAGTTTCCGACAGTAACCGCAGTTTTCCATTGCAAACATAGGTGCCCGATGAGCTCACCGAAGGTTCAGACGGCCCCAGATGAGGCGACCGGCATCGTCACAATCGCTATCCTCTTCTTCATTTTCGGCTTCGTGGCCTGGCTCAACGGCCCCCTGATCAGCTTCGCCAAACTCGCGTTCAATCTCGATGATGTGAACGCCTTTCTCGTGCCGATGGCATTCTACCTCTCTTACTTTTTCCTGGCCCTGCCGGCGTCAGCGGTTCTCCGCCGGACCGGCATGTAGCAGGGCATGGCGATCGGTCAGTTCGTAATGGCGATCGGCTCCGTTGTGTTCGGCGAGTTCACAACGGCACGCCAGTATTCAGGCACGCTTACCGGGCTGTTCGTCATCGGAGCGGGCCTGTCGCTCCTGCAGACCGCTGCGAACCCATACGTGTGCATCCTGGGTCCGCACGAGAGCGCCGCCCGCCGAATCGCGCTCATGGGTATCTGCCACAAGTTTGCAGGCGTCCTCGCGCCTTTCGTTTTCGCGGCGCTCGTGCTGAAAGGCCTCGACAGCTTCGATGCCGAAGTGGCAAGCGCACCGACGCTTGAAGCCCGCGAAGCCTTGCTCGACGCCTTCGCTGCGCGGGTGCACGGACCGTACATGCTGATGGCGGCGTTGCTCGCAATGCTCGGAATATGGATCGCCCGTTCGGGGCTGCCCGATCTCAGAACCTCACCGGCTGATGCGAAGGGCGATACCGGAACGCCGAGCATTTTCGATTTTCCGCATCTTTGGCTCGGCGTGCTCTGCCTTTTCGTCTACGTCGGCGTCGAGGTGCTGGCAGGAGATGCGATCGGACTATACGGAACGGGTTTCGGCCTTTCGCTCGCGGCGACGCGGCTCTTCACGTCTTACACGCTTTTCGCGATGCTCGTCGGCTATCTTGCCGGCCTTCTCGTCGTGCCGAGCGTCTTCTCGCAACAAACCTATCTCGCCCTGTCGGCGGCATTGGGCGTCGTGCTGACAATAGGCGCCTATCTGACGACCGGCTACGCGTCGGTCGCGTTCATCGCGGCGCTCGGCTTCGCCAACGCGATGATGTGGCCAGCGATCTTTCCGCTCGCGATCCGTGGCCTTGGCGCCCATACCGAGACGGGCTCCGCACTTCTCATCATGGCGATTTCGGGCGGCGCGCTGATGCCTTATGCGTTCGGCCTGCTGAAGGAGCACGTCAATTTCCAACTCGCGTATCTGCTTCTCGCGGTGCCGAGTTATTTGTACATCCTTTATTATGGAATTCAGGGCTTCGGCCGAATTAATCGATATAAATCTGCGGGGCAATAAAACAAAAAAAATCGATCAAATCCCTAGGCTTATGGCCATTTTTCCTTCCTGATATACCACGGGAAGGGATATTTCACACGTTCCTGGCTAAATGCTGTTCATGAATATTCTGATTATTGATGATAGCCGCGCCAACCTCGCATTTATGAGCGACTTCGTTCGCGCCGTCGGCGCGACCCCGCTGACCTATGCAGACCCGGCGCGCGCGCTGGACGACGCGCCAAATCTCGACGTCGATCTGTTTTTGGTCGACTACAACATGCCGCAAATGGACGGCCTCGAAGTCATCGCCGCATTGCGAGAGGCAGCGTGGTCCGCCGACATCCCGATCATCATGCTCACCGCCAGCGAGGAAACGACGGTCCGGCATACAGCCCTTGGGCTCGGAGCCACCGACTTTCTGCAACGGCCCTTCGATCATATCGATGTGAAATCCCGGCTTAGAAACTTGCTGAAGCTGAGAGAGGCACAAAAGAAGCTCAAGGATCGAGCCGCATGGCTCGCATCGGAGGTGGAATCCGCCACCCGGCTCATCGTGAAGCGCGAGGAAGAAATTATTTTGCGGCTGGCGCGGGCGGCGGAATTCCGCGACAGCGAGACCGGCGCGCACATCCTCCGGATGGCCAAATATTCTTTCATCATCGCGAAGGGCCTTGGCCTCGACTCGGAGTTATGCCGGCTCATCTATCGTGCTGCGCCGATGCACGACGTCGGAAAAATCGGCGTCAGCGATGCCGTGCTGTTGAAGCCGGCCGCGTTAACGCCCGCCGAAAGAGCCTTGATGGAGAAGCACACGCTTTTTGGCGAGCAGATCCTCGCGGGAAGCGGCTCGCGTCTGATCCAGGTCGCGTCAGAGATCGCAGGCTCTCATCATGAGCGTTGGGATGGTCGCGGCTACCCGAGAGGTCTGAAGGGCGCCGAAATTCCGATCTCCGGGCGGATAGCAGCAGTTGCAGACGTCTTCGACGCGCTGACGTCGGAGCGGCCTTATAAGCGGGCATGGAGTTTGGAAGAGGCGCGCGACGCGATCGTCAAAGGCAGCGGCACCCAGTTCGATCCCGATTGCGTTGATGCATTTGTCCGTCGCTGGGATGCCGTTGTCGAGGTGCATCGCGGGGCTGTCTCGCCATTGGAGGCGCCGGATCAAGAGGCGGCATCGGTTGCCTGATGCGCGGACTTACGGCGATACGGAAATTCGCTTCCTGAGATTTGCGCAGGATAATTTTACCCGGGTATATTGACGGATAGTTTTATCCGGGTAATATTGCCTCCAGCTAATGCTGGAGTATGCGAAAATGAATCAGAAGTTCACCGCCTTCGACGGCCGCCGCCGCTTCGTATCGGGTTCGCGCGCTGAGGTGATCGAAGCCATCCGAACGCGCTCGGCGAAGCAGCCGAACATGTCGCTACTGATCTTCGATGACAGCACCGGCGGCCAGATCGATTTCGATTTGCGGGAAAAGGCGGACGTCCCGGCCGCGCGTCTTCAGAAGTCTTCATCGTCTTCCGCAGGTGGAGAAGAAGCGCGCAGCCCCGGGCGGCCAAAACTCGGCGTGGTGCCTCGCGAGGTGACTCTGCTGCCGCGCCATTGGGAATGGCTGGCGGCGCAGCCGGGCGGCGCGTCGGTGACGCTACGCAAACTTGTCGACGATGCGCGCCGCAAGAACGCGGATGCGGACATCATTCGCACGGCCAGGGAACGGGCCTATCGCTTCATGTCGGCGATGGCGGGCAACCTCGCGGGCTTCGAAGAAGCGACGCGCGCACTCTTCGCCGGCGACCGCGCACGCTTCGAAGATCTGACCGCGAAATGGGCTGGCGATGTTCGCGATTACACGCACAGTCTCGCCGACGGCGCTTTTGCACCCGATGCGGAAAATGCGGCTCGGTAAGCCGACGTATTAGTCCGGCGCGCCAAACCGTAGAATCGTGATTTCGGTATCGCCGTAGGTGCGGGCATCGAGAACGGTGAAGCCGTCGGGAAACGTGAGCGTCACGCCCGCGCGTTCTTCGAGTACTGAGATCGCGCCGGGCCTGAGCCAGTTGCCCCGAGCGAGCGCATCGAGCGCTTTCTCGCCCAAGCCTTTGCCGTAGGGCGGATCGAGAAACGCCAGATCATAAGGCTCCATATTGCCGGCCGGACCGAGGTCCGTCGCATCGCGGCGGAAGATGCGCGTCTCGCCGGTAAGACCCAGATTTTCGACGTTCGTGCGAATGAGAGCGCGCGCGTCCGGCGCTTCCTCGACGAAAAGACAATAGGCGGCGCCGCGCGACACCGCTTCGATGCCGAGCGCGCCCGTCCCGGCGAAGAGATCAATCACGCGCGCGCCGTCGAGCGAGAAATCCGCAATGCCGTGCGCGAGGATATTGAAAAGGCTCTCCCGCACGCGGTCGGAAGTGGGCCGTATTTTCATGTCGTCCGGCGCTTGCAGTGCGCGGCCGCGAAACCGTCCAGCAACCACACGCATCAGTCGTCCGCCTCGCTCGCCGCTTTCCCGCGCGCGTGCCGCGCCTTGCGTTCGGCCTGACTTTCCGAGAATCCGAGCGCTTCGGAAGCCCTAGGCCCGAGCTGCGCCACGAGGATTTTCCGCCGCACCGCTTCGACCGCGCCTGGCGCGAGATCGAGAAGCTGGAACGGCCCGAATGAAACGCGAATGAGGCGGTTCACCGTCAGCCCGAGGTGCGCAAGCACGTTTCGCACCTCGCGATTTTTGCCTTCGCGGATGGCGATCGAAAGCCAGGTATTCGCGCCTTGCACGCTATCGACCGTCGCTTCGATCGGTCCGTACACAGTGCCGTCGATCGTGATGCCGTCCTTGAGCTTCGCGAGATCGTCCGGTGAGACGCGGCCCTTCGCGCGCACCCGGTACCGCCGGACCCAACCGTTCGCGGGAAGCTCCAGATGCCGGGCGAGCGCGCCGTCGTTGGTCAGCAGCAGCAGGCCTTCGGTATTGAAATCGAGCCGTCCGACCGAGATCACGCGCGGCATCTCGGGCGGCATCTTGTCGAAAACCGTCGGCCGGCCTTCGGGATCGGAATGCGTAGTGACGATGCCTTTCGGCTTATGATAACGCCAGAGCTGCGGCGGCTCGGCCGTTGGCAGCGGCTTGCCATCGACGAACACCTTGTCGGCCGGACCGACTTCCACAGCTGGGGGTCTGAGCAACTTGCCGTTGACGCTGACGCGGCCATCGGCGATCCAGCGTTCGGCTTCGCGGCGCGAGCAGAGCCCCGCGCGGGCCATGGCTTTGGCGATGCGCATCGGCGTATCCCGCTTCTCAGGCGCGGGGGCGGCAGCGGCAGGTTCGGCGACTTTGGATTTTGGTGGTCTGGTTGGTGGTCTGGCCATCGGTAACACTGAGCTTTCGGGAGCGAAGCGAGCTTATGACATCGAAGGACGCCGTAAGCCATATGTCCCTTGCGCTAGAAGAGGCGAAAGCGGCGGCGAGCCGCGGCGAGGTGCCGGTCGGCACCGTTATCGTCTCCCCCGAGGGCACGGTTCTGGCAGCCGCCGGAAACCGGACGCGCGAGCTTTGCGATCCGACGGCCCATGCCGAAATTCTCGCGATCCGGGCCGCTTGCACGGCGATTGGGGATGAGCGTCTCGTCGGCTGCAGTCTATACGTCACGCTCGAACCATGCCCGATGTGCGCGGCTGCGATCTCCTTCGCGCGGTTGAAGCGCCTTTACTATGCCGCGAGCGATCCGAAGGGCGGCGGCGTCGAGCAAGGCGCCCGCGTCTTCAGCCAGCCGACGTGCCATCACGTCCCCGAAGTCTACCCCGGCATCGGCGAAGACGACGCCAGCACCCTGCTGAAGAGCTTCTTCGAACTGCGCCGCGATTGATCTGCCCGCGCGTCATCCTCGGACCGAGCGCGGCATAGCCG
>JAEWCT010000393.1 GCA_023390485.1 Pseudomonadota bacterium | reverse complement strand
CTACATGCTTGCCGATCATCTCGATGCCGCGCTGGCGGCCGGCGAGGATCTGATGGCGCGCGGGAGCGACTGGCGGGCGCTGGCCGAGACGCCTTCCGATCCGAGCGACTTCATCGTGCGGCAGCGCGCGCTGGCGGAGGAGGTTCGTAGCTTCGAGCTCATGCTCGTCGCGCGCGTGTTGAAGGCCCGCACCCACGCAAGCTCGCTCGCCGAATGCGACGACCGCTTCCGCGCCATCGCGAAGCTCTTCGTTTCGGGCACCGCCATTCTGCTCGACGCGGTCGAGGAAAGCGGTGATGCGCGGAGCACGGATTTCGACACCGCCGACGGCATTGTCGCCTATGTGCGCAGCCGCGGCCTCATCGCGCCGGACGCACCGGCCGTGCGCGTCGCTTCGGATCTGACAATAGATGACAACTTTCTTGTCGCGAAGCGCATTGCTCTCGGGCCGCTTCTCGACATGGCCGCCGCATTCCTCGATGCCCTCGACGTTCAATACGATCTCTTTGGTGGCGATGCGCCCGCCACGTCGAAGGCGCGCGCCGCTGAGTTCGACGAGAGCGAGCGGGTACGGCTCAATTGAGCAAACGGGCCGCATTTTGCGGCCCAGCGCGAAACCGGCGCTTGTTTCGGAGATCCGAACGCGGACGACGACTAGGCTACAGGTGCAAGGCCACCTTCAGCGTGGCTGCGGCTTCGGCGAGACGGTCCTCATCGGAGCAACGCAGCACCAGATCGGATGCCGGGCGGCCGTCGCGAAGCAACGGATAGCTTCCCATCTGGACGTCGCGATAAAGCTGCTGATGGGCGGAAAAAACGTCGGCGATCTCGCTTTCCGGGCGATTGACCGGAATGGTCACAGACAGAAGCTTGGCGCCGGTCTTCAGGTCCGGCGTTACCCTGTGCAGCATCGCCTCGGCAATCACTGGCACGCCGGCCATGACGAAGACATTGCCGATGCGAAAGCCTGGCGCCCCCGAAACCGGATTTTCGATCAAGTCGGCGCCCGACGGCACCCGCGCCATACGCAGGCGCGCGGGTGTCAGGCCCAGCCCCTTGGCCGCGTAGTAGTCGCCAAGAACTTTCTCGGCTCTCGCGTCAACGCCTATCGGCACGCCGAAGGCTTTGGCGATGGTGTCCGCCGTGATGTCGTCGTGGGTCGGGCCGATGCCGCCGGTCGTGAAGAGATAATCGTAGCGGTTTCTTAGGGCGTCGACGGCGGCGACGATAGCGTCCTCGTCGTCGGGAACGACGCGAACTTCGCGGAGCCTGATGCCGATATTGGTCAGATGCTCGGCAACCGCGCCGATGTTCCGATCCTTCGTTCGTCCGGAAAGGATTTCGTCGCCGATGACAAGCAGAGCTGCCGTCACGATCCGTTCTTCAGCCAAAGTCCCGCTCGCCGATGTCTGCATTGCCTGCCCGTCTTAGCATCTCAAGTCGTGGCACGAAAACACTTGCTCGCTTGCCGGGTGGGCCGATATGGCGTGACGATGAAATTTGCACATCCCCTCGTTCCCGGCATTCTCATTCAACGCTACAAGCGCTTCCTCGCGGACGTGACAACCGCGGACGGCGTCACGATCACGGCCAGCTGCCCGAACACGGGCTCCATGCTCGGGCTCACGACGCCCGGTTCGCGGGTGTGGCTGTCAGAAAGCGACAGCCCGACGCGCAAATATCGCCATACCTGGGAAATGATCGAGGCCGATCTCGGCCAGGGGCCGCACCTCGTCGGCATCAATTCTGGCCGTCCGAACGGCCTCGTGACGGAAGCCATTCAGCTCGGTCTGATCCCGGAACTCTCCGGTTATGCGTCGCTGCGGCGCGAAGTGAAGTATGGCGTCAACAGCCGTATCGACGTTCTCCTGTCGGGCGGCAAGGGCCCTCACGATTGTTATGTCGAGGTGAAAAACGTGCACCTGATGCGCAATGCAGGAGACGCCGAATTCCCCGACAGCAAAACCGAACGGGGCGCCAAACACTTACGCGAACTCGCCAGCATGGTCGAGGAAGGCCATCGCGCCGTCATGGTGTTTCTTGTGCAGCGCAGCGACGCCGAGAAATTCTCGGTCGCCGCGGATATCGACCCCGCTTATGCCGCGGCATTTCAAACGGCAGCGGCTTCCGGAGTCGAAATGCTCTGCTATAGGTGCCGCCTCAGCCCTTCCGAAATCGCGGTCGAAAAGCGGCTCGATATACAGATTTGACGTCAGAAAAGCGGGCCAACGGCTGAAACGAAAAAGAGAGAGGCTTCGTACTCTCCGGCAAGACGGCGTTTAGGGCGCCGAAAAAGGAAACGAAACCAAGGTGACGAGCCATGTTTTCACGGCGCGATTTTTCGAGGCTGGGCATCGCCCTGGCCGGGGGCTTCGCAATGCTCAAGTCGGCTTCGGGGTTTGCCGCTGAAGGAACATCCGAAAAGTTCGAGGTCACGAAATCCGACGCCGAGTGGAAGAAGGAGCTGACGCCGGAGCAGTTCGACGTTTTACGCACACAGGGAACGGAACGCGCCGGGAGTTCGCCCTTGGATCAGAACGATGCCGCCGGCACTTACCTCTGCGCGGGTTGCGCGTTGGCGCTTTTTTCCTCGGACACGAAGTTTCACAGCGGCACGGGCTGGCCGAGCTTTTGGAAGCCGCTCGACAACGCCGTCGCGACGACGACCGACAACAGCTACTTCATGACGCGAACGGAAGTTCATTGCCGCCGCTGCGGCGGACATCTCGGTCACGTCTTCGACGACGGGCCGAAGCCGACTGGCCTCCGCTACTGCATGAATGGCGTCGCACTGAAATTCGAACCAAAGGCGGCGGGGTAGGACGTACCGTCATGCCG
>JAEWCT010000382.1 GCA_023390485.1 Pseudomonadota bacterium | reverse complement strand
ACTGTCAGCCGCGATCATCTCGGCGACGACGCTTGCGCTCGCGGTTCGTAGCAAAGGTCATGCGCCGACCATCGTGTTGATGACGGACGGTAGGGCAAATGTGACCCGCGACGGCAGATCCGGTCGTTCGGCAGCAGAAATCGAGGCTCAGGAAGTTGCTCGCCAGTTGCGCGCGACTGGCATTCCCGCAATTGTCATCGACACCTCGCCGCGGCCGCAACCGCAGGCCCAGACAATTGCGGCCGAAATGAACGCTCGTTACGTGGCGTTGCCCTATGCCGATGCTTCCCGGTTGTCTCAGGCGGTGCAAGCGCATTGGGGGACGACCAGAATGTCTTAGAAAAGAATGGCGGCATCGAAGCCCGAGTGCCGCACCGGCTGAAGGATGATTTCGGCGGCCAATTCCGGGGGAGGAAGCCGCCGGCCTTGGCGCGAACCTCCCTGTATTCAGGGAGATAGCGGCCGGCCTGGCGCATCCAAACTGGCGGCACCGCTTGGAGCTTGCCGAAGAGGACGTCAAGGAGCGGTATGTTGGAACGAAAAGAAGTCAACTTGCGTTTTCACAGATTGATGACAGGCTGTCTTGTCACTCTGATGGCCTAACCCGAGCGGTTGGCCGAAGGGTGGACCGTCAGGTGAGCGTGAGAGGCCCCGCTGATGCACCAAACCTCCTCGATCGAGAATGCTACTGGATCATCATTGGCGCGGGAGGCTGCGATGCCCGCACCGCTTCCCGGCAGCAGAATAGAATTGGCCGACAAGCGTGCTGGCCGCGTCGTCGTCTACGGCGAAGCCTCGCCACTTCGAGACGCCGAGGGACCGCCGCTGTTGCTGGTCCACAGCGTGAATGCGGCGGCCACGGCCTACGAGATGAAAACCCTGTTCGAGCACTATCGGGACAAGCGTGCGATTTATGCGCTCGATCTGCCCGGCTTCGGCTTGTCGGACCGCAGCGACAGGAAATACACGCCGCGTCTCATGACGGACGCCATTCATGCGGCCGTCCGCGAAATCCTGCCACGCCATGGCGATACTGCCATCGACATCGTCGCATTGTCGCTTGGTTGCGAATTTGCGGCGCGCGCCGTGGCAGAAACGCCGAATGCATTTCGCAGCGTTGCGCTGATCAGCCCGACTGGATTCGATCGGCGCGCCGCACGCGCCGCGCAGGATGCGGGTGGTGACGGCACGCGCGCCATGCCATGGCTGCATGGCTTGCTAAGCGTTCCCTTGTGGAAGCGCGGCTTCTTCTCTGCGCTGACATCCCGCGCCAGCATCCGCTTCTTCCTCCAGAAGACCTGGGGCGCAAAGGAAATCGACGAGGGTTTGCTGGAATACGATTATATCACGACGCACCAGCCAGGCGCGGAGAACGCGCCGTACTATTTCGTGTCGGGCTATCTGTTCAGCACGGACGCGATGAAGCTCTATCGCGACCTGCCGCTTCCAGTGTGGATGGCCCATGGCGTCCGCGGCGATTTCGTCGACTATAGTGAGAAGCGTCTCGTCGAACGGCTTCCCAACTGGACGATCGACGTATTTCAGACCGGCGCCATGCCGCATTTCGAGAAGCCGGCAGAATTTATCGAACTTTATGAGGCTTTCCTGATGCGCGCAGCGCCAGCCTGATCGCCTTCTGCGTCGCATAGTCTGACATCGCGCGCAATGTTTCGGTCGAGTGACGGCCCAATGGGAGCAAAACTATCCTGGAGTGCCGACGGCTCGGATTGGCCAAACCGTGCGGCAAGCCGATTTGTCAGCGCTGCCGGCTATCGCTGGCACGTGCAACTCATGGGAGAGGGCCCCGTCGCGTTGCTGGCGCACGGCACTGGGGCGGCGACACATTCATGGCGCGGGTTAATGCCCTTGCTCGCCAAACATTTCACGGTGGTGGCGCCGGATCTGCCGGGCCACGGATTTACCGAGGCGTCGCCGGCGCACGGGCCGTCCTTGCCCACCATGGCGCGGGACGTCGCGCTTCTCTGCAAGACGCTCGGCGTGTCACCGCAACTCGCAATCGGTCATTCCGCGGGCGCAGCCATTCTGGCGCGTATGTCGATCGATAGATCGATCGATCCGAAGCTGATCGTGAGTCTCAGCGGAGCATTTTTGCCGTTCGGAGGCGTGGCCGCCCTTGTCTTGTCGCCGCTCGCCAAAGCGCTGACCTTCAATCCGTTCGTGCCGTGGATGTTTGCCTGGCGCGGCAGCGATCCTGCTGCGGTTCACCGCTTGATCGCGGGTACGGGTTCATCGATCGATGCCGAAGGCGAGCGATTGTATGGCAAGCTGGTTTCCTGCCCTTCGCATGTCGCCGCGGCGTTGCAGATGATGGCGAATTGGGATTTGCGTCTTTTGGTACGCGATCTCCCACGTCTCCAATCAGCTCTGCTGCTCATCGCGGCTTCGAACGACCGGGCGATTCCACCGAACGTGGCGCAGCGCGTACGCGAGTTGCTGCCGAAGGCAGGGATGGAGACCGTCGCTGGTTACGGTCATCTCGCGCACGAGGAAGCGCCAGAGAAAATAGCGCAAATCATCTTCCGCGCCGCTATGGCAGCCGACCTGATCGCAACGCAACAGGCTGCGTCAATCTAGATTGACGTTTTTGTCTGGTATAGGCGTAAATTTTAGTTTACACTCTCCCCATGCTCGATTCCGCGTCACGCATGGCTGCGCGGCCATCGCGGACCGATCGTCGTCCGCATGCTGTCGTTATCGGCAGCGGATTCGGCGGTTTGGCCGCGGCTGTGCGGCTGGGCGCGAAGGGCTATCGTGTCACCCTCTTCGAGCAGCTCGACGCCCCCGGAGGCCGTGCCTACGTTTATCGCCAGGACGGCTTCACTTTCGATGCGGGACCGACCATCGTCACCGCGCCGTTCCTGTTCGAGGAGCTGTGGCGGCTGTGCGGGCGACGGCTCTCCGATGATGTTGTGCTGCATCCTGTCTCGCCATTCTACCGCATTCGCTTCGACGACGGCACGGTGTTCGATTGCTCCGACGACGCCGACGCCATGCGCGAGCAGATCGCTCGGTTCTCGCCGGATGACGTCGAAGGCCATGCGCGTTTCCTGAAAGCCAGCGAAGCCATCTTCAAGGTCGGCTTCGAAGAGCTCGGTGACGTGCCGTTCGACAAATGGACCGATATGGCATGGATCGTGCCGGCGATGCTCAAGCTGAAGAGCTATCGTACGGTTTACGACTTCGTGTCGCGCTATATCCGCGACGAGCGGCTTCGCGTCGTGTTCAGCTTTCATCCGCTGCTGATCGGCGGCAACCCGTTCACAACGACGTCGATCTACTGCCTGATCGCCTTCCTCGAGCAGCGTTGGGGTGTCCACTTCGCGATGGGCGGGACCGGCAAACTCGTGCAGGGCTTCGTCCGCCTGATCGAGGGGCAGGGAGGGGCCATCCGCTGCGGGTCTGAAGTTGTTGAGATATTGACACGCGATTGCTGTGCCGCGGGTGTGCGATTGGCGAGCGGCGAAAGCGTGAATGCCGATATCGTAGTCTCGAACGCCGACTCGGCCTGGACCTACAGGAATCTGTTGCCGGGCATTCGGCGGAAGCGTTGGACCGATCGACGGATTGCGCGCGCGCGCTATTCCATGAGCCTGTTCGTGTGGTATTTCGGCACACGGCGTCGCTATGACGATATCGCGCACCACACCATCCTGCTCGGTCCGCGCTACCGCGGACTTCTGGAAGATATCTTCGAGCGCAAGGTTCTCGCCGACGATTTCAGCCTTTATCTGCATCGGCCGACCGCAACCGATTCCTCGCTCGCGCCCGCAGGCTGCGATGCGTTCTATGT
>JAEWCT010000374.1 GCA_023390485.1 Pseudomonadota bacterium | reverse complement strand
AACGAAGCGATCGTTTGCCATGGTGTTTCTCCGAGGTTCGTTACGCCGCCGATTTGCATCCGCCCTTCGTCATCGCCAGCGGCTCGTTCGTCTCAAGAAGCGTCTTGAGGTTCGACAGGATCCTCGGCCAGCCGCCACCGACCGCCTCGATGACCTTCGACTTCGATTTGTCGATCTCATGGACGACCGTGAGCTTCGTCGCGCCCTCTACCGGCTCGATCTCCATCGTGCATTGGGAAAATCCTTCGGCGTTGAGCTCGGGCCGCCATTCGTTCAGCCACTTCAAAACGATCCGCCTCGGTTTCTCGACCTCCAGCACTTCTCCACGGTCGGTAACGGTCCCATCCGGAAAAACCATTTTCCAGGCCGAGCCCTTTTTCCAATCGCTCTCGAGCGTGACGCCGAACCAATATTGCTTCGTGAATTCCGGCATCAGCAGCGCCTCCCAGAGCTTTTCTGGAGTCGTGCGGATGTACGTCACGTAGACGAACTTATCGTTAGCCATCGGACTTTCCTTCCAGGTTCTTCTTGAGTTCGTCGAGCGCTCGGAGACGCCCATGCTCAAATTTTCGGACCCACCGGTCGGCAATTTCGAAAATTGGCAGGGGATTTAGGAAGTGGAGCTTCTCCCTGCCGTCTTTACGTGTCGCAACGAGATTTGCGTCCTCAAGGATCGTGAGATGCTTGGTGACGGCCTGTCGCGACATGTCATGTCCTTCGCAAAGCTCGCCCAGCGTCTGGCCATTGCGCTGATGCAAGCTGTCGAGCAACTGACGCCGCACCGGATCCGCAAGCGCTTTGAAAACGTCGTCCATGCTCATGAACCTAATATGCAACCATTTGGTTGCCTGTCAAGCCAAGTTTTGTTCCGCGCTCTGAAAGAGGCGAAACGCATCAAATCTCGGATGAACGGCACAGCACTTCCTTCTCCCTTGGGGAGAAGGTGCCCCGAAGGGGCGGATGAGGGGCGTTGCCTTGTTCTGCTTGCAGTTCCTCACCTGCCCGTCTTGCCGAAGGCGAGCTTCCGGCTCGACGTGCATCCTCCCCCGTTCCGGGAGAGGAAAGCCCTCAGGCCCCCATCGCCGCCCGCATGTTGTGCGAACGGTCATGGATCGCGCGCTCGAGCCGATTGCCAGCAGCCTTCGCAGTCAGGATCTGATTGACGCGCTCGGCAATCTGCACGGCGGCTTCGCTCGGCGGCAACCCGCCCGAATAGATGTTCGAGATCACCGTGTATTCATAGCGGATATCCGGATTGCCGCTGAACTTCACGGCATCCTGCCTCGCGTCGTCGTCGAGACGATAGGCGATATAAGCCGACATGCTGCGCGAGGCCAAAGCATCGCCGCCCGGCCGTTCGCCGATGAGATTGATGACAAGCTTCGGCTGCAAAGCATCGCCTAACGCTTCGGCAAGCTTCACGCGGCCGTAGGGCGCAAGGATCGGTTTTCCTGCCGAAATCCGCTGCTCCTTCAGCCCGTCGAGCAACGCCGGAAGCAGATCTGGAATGTTGTGATGCACCGCTTCCGCGGAGAGACCATCCGAAACGATGATCTGTACGTCGACGCGTTCCGGCGAAAGCTCCGCAACCATGTCGTCCGACGGCTTCGCGCCGCGATCGGGATGGCTAAGATGCGCTTCCTTGCTTGTCGCCGAAGTCTTCACGCAGCGGAAATCGATGCCCGCCAGCCGCTCCGGCGTGACCTCGGCATAAATCGCTTCGCGCGCCGCAGCGAGGTTTGCTTTGATCGCGCGTGACACCTGTTCGGTCGGCCGAGGCCCCGCGCTTTCGAAGCCGTAAGCCGCGGGCAGATTCGTGCGCAGCCGTTCGAATTCCTCGTCCGAGCAGAAAATCTTCGGATTGCCCCAGTTCGGGCCGCGCTCGACTTCGCCATCCTCGTCGCGAACGAAAATCCCGCGCCCGATCGCCCATTCCAGAAATTCTGGCGCCGGCGTCAGCCCATGCACCTCCCGCATCGTCTGATCGTCGTGCCCGCACGTGTCGAAATACGCGAGCATCCGGTCGATGGAGAGGTAGACGTCCATGAAATAGTTGGCGCCCGCCGCCGTCAGCAATTCGGCGGCGATCTGCTGGCCTTCCATCGTGATTTCGGATTGGAGCGTATAGCAGGGCGCCATCCCCATCGGCAGGCCGAGTAGCTTGCCCATGAAATGATCCTGCAAATTCGAGACGATCATCTCGAAGTTCGAGCGATGCGTCTCCGGCCCGATGAATCCGGTGACGTTGTTGACCATGAACGGATCGTAGCGCCGCGCGAGGCCATAGCAGAGCGCCTCCGTCGTCGTCATGTCGATGCCGTTGTGCTTGCTGTAGGTCAGCTCGCTGCCCTGGCCAGTCTCGAAATACATGAACTGCGCCGCTTCGCCCGCCAGCGGTCCGTGCTTCGCCATCGTCGTATAGGCTTGGTCGAGCACGTCGGCCGTCACGTCGAACTCTTCGATCAGCGTCCGGTCGGTGCCAGCGAGGCTCTGGAACATGATCTCGACCGGCGCACCGCTCTCGAGACAGGCAAGCTGCGTCTTCACGTGCGAGAGCACGCAGATCTGCGTCGGCGCTCCCGTCTCGCGGCGAAGCTTGTCGAGATGCGTCAGCGTCTTGGAAATGTTTTCGACCGTATCGATTGCCGGATTGAGACCCAGCAGCGCATCGCCCGAACCCATCGAAAGGCCGGTGTAAATCAGCGCCGACATCGCATCGAGATCGTCTGTCGGATGGTTGGGTTGCAGCCGCGATGACAGCGTTCCCGGCGCACCGACAAGCGTGCGTGCCTTGCCCGAACGCTTCAGTTTCTTGGCGGCATAGACGAGTTCATGCACGTCCATCAGCTTGGCGATTGCCGCCGCCATCACGCCGGTCAACGCGCCGCCTATGCGCTTGGCTTCGGAAGCCTTCGCTTTGAGCAGCAGATTTTTGACCTCGCCCAGCGTTTTAGGCGCAATCTCCGCGAAGGTATCGCGGTCGATACCGTAGTTGATGCGCATCACGGAATCGACGCGGCCTTGCTCGTCCGTCAGAGGCCGATCGTAGAGATGCTGCAGCGTCAAACGCGAGAGGATCGACCGTGCCGCCTCCCGCTCGACATCGTCTTTCGCCGCAAGACCGCAATTGCGATCCCCCGCCTTGTCGAAATCAGCGGCGCCGAGCAGCGCTTTCAAACCGAGGAAGCGGTACGGCCGGTCGAATAGGGCGATTTCGTAGAGTTCGTCAGGACGAGGTTCCGGAACCTCGATTTGCCGCCACGGCTGAAGATCCACCATGCGAACCGCCCTCGCTGCTCACGCGGCCGGTAGGGATCTGCCTGTCACCCAACAACAGGACTCGCGGCCGCCTGAACGCAACATTAGCGAAGTTCGTGGCGCGCAAGTCAAGTTCCTATTAAGCAAAAAGCCCGTCATGTGCGGGTGGGGCTCCACTGGAAAGCCGCACGAACCGGACCAAAGCGCCGGGCTACTGACGAAGCTGACTGGCGCGGTGCGAGACTTCCGCTTGGCTCACTTCACCCGCTTCGACGAGCGCGTTGATGCAGCGGGGTGAAAGCTTTTCGCCCGCGGCGCGCATGCACTGACGGACTTCCGGGCTATCGGAAGAAAACTGACTGCACAGCGCATAGTAGTCACGCGAGCAGGCAAGCTTCACGCGAAGACTGACGGCGTTCGCCGTCGTTGCCCAGAGCATTGGAACTGTTGTCGCGATTGAAAGCGCGATTGCAAAAACACCCGAACGCGGACTGAACACACTGGCTCGCATCTGTGTCGCCATGTCGGCACTCCGGTATGGAAAGTCGTTTTGAGAGGTTGGCAATATACTGTTTAACAACAGTTAATGACCATCCCATATCTGTCGAATGGGCGCAGCGATGTCAGCCTCGCGTCAGCGTCGGCTTCATCGATACACGAGCGCGCTATCGCTGCGCGCGGTCGAGGTTGATCGCTTGTCCGAGACCTTTGGCCTCTGCGATGCCGATGGCGCCGACGAAATTCGCGCCGTCGAGATCGGCCCGCGTGAAATCCGCGCCGGTGATGTCTGCGCCAGCGAAGTCAGCGCGCGAGAGATCGGCATCTCGGAAGTTGACGTCCCTGAGATTGGCGCCTGTGAACTTCGCAAACCACAACACCGCGCGTTCCATGTTGGCGTCGGTCATGCGCGCACCGGAGAAATCGCAGTACTTGAGAACGTTGCGATAGGCCGTGGCGAGCGTTCCCTCCCCGGGCCGGCCTTCGAGCGGATAGAAGTTCGCCCGCGACAAGTCCGCTCCCCTGAAATCGGAACCCGAGAGCTCGGCCTGGACATGCACGTCCGTCAAATTCGCACCCGAGAAATGCGGCGCGTCGAGCGTGTTGTTGGAAAGGTCCGCGTAGATCGTCGGACGAAGGATCGTCGCGCCGGAGAGATTGGCCCCTGAGAGATCGGCGCGCATCAGCACCTAACGAT
>JAEWCT010000311.1 GCA_023390485.1 Pseudomonadota bacterium | reverse complement strand
GCTCGGATCCGTCACGCCGCACGGCAAAGATCGCGCAGAAAATGTCTTCGCGCTACTCGGTGACGAAACTTATGCCGCGTCGGAGGAATTTCGAAATGTGAGCCGCGCGCATGCCACCTATCTCGCCGCTTGCCGGTCGGGCGATAACGCTCGAATAGAGGAAGCGCTTGCCGCCTGCACGCGCGTCGCGCCGCCCGACATGGTCGCCTACTACCGCACCCGGGCAGACGAAATAATCCGGCCCGAAGCGTTGAACGGCTAGGTGGCGCGGAGGCGTTGCGGTCGAAATCAGCGGCCGCGGGCGCCATAATTCCCGCCGTCGCTGCCGCCGCGATGGCCGCCGAATCCACCCATGCCGCCGCCGATGACGATGCCTATGCCGGTCATGCAGCCAGGGCAATCGTCACCATATCCTCCATCCCCTTTCGGCTTTCGGGTCACGACTTTTTGTTTCTTCGGCTCGGTCTTGCGCGGTGTCTCGGCCTTGCGCGTCTTGATCGGCGGCTTGGTCTCTATCGGCGCATGCGAATTGATGCACGGCTTCGCCGGGACGTCGGGAAATGAGGCCTCGATGATCTGTGCGCGCGTCAAAAGCGGATTGGGGTCGATCGAGGGCGTATTGATGACGAATGGAAACGCCGTGTCGAACGCAACCGAATTGCCATCGGGTAGCTTCGACCAATTGTAAGGACCCGAGACCGTACCGTCGCCGTCGATGCGCATCATCTGCCCCGGCTGATCGAGAACCCGGCAGACGCTCTTCTTACCCGTCGCCTCAAGCGCGCCTTCGTGCAGCAGCACCCACACCGATTTGTCGGGAAGAATATAGGTATCGAAGATCGTGCCGCGCACAGTTATCGATGCATTCGGCGTCTTGATGACGTAGGTCGGCTTCGCGGCGACGCCGGTGATGAAGCGAAACGCGCCCTTCGCCATGTTGAGAATGATCGAGCCGGTCTTCTTGTCGCTGTCGTAGACGAATTTATCGAGCACGAGGCGCGATCCTGGGCCAAGCGCCAGCTTCGTGTCGTCGTCGAGCTTGAATTCGCCTTGCGCGTCCGTGTTGACCTCGATGATCTCGTCCTGATGAACATCGTCGCCGCGCGCGAGCTTGCGCTGTTTCTCCGCGAAGTCTGCCATGACGATATTGGTGATCACGATGGCATCGCCGATGCGTTCGCCCGATGCCGCCCGCGCCGGCTGAAGATGCGGGGCAACAATACTGCCGGTGGCTGTCAGGGCGATAATCGCAAGCTTCTTCCAAGAGGATCTCGGCATGGTATGGTCCCCAATGCAACTCTCTAAGCGCTATGCAGTCGAAGAATAGCACAGTTGCGCTTGGTAGGCTTGTTTATCGGATGTTCAATTATTGTCGATGTTCCCGGCGTGACACGCCACGATATGCAATGGGGAAAATTCGCTAAACGCTGATGGATTCCAAATAGCGCTGCAACTATAACTATCAAATTGGAACTTCTGAAAATCGCTGCGACTGCAAATCGGCAACGATTGCCGTTCAATACACGCCGATGTTCACGAATTCCTCGAACCAATGACGCATTGAACAGTTGTGGCCTTGCGAAACGCAATTGCGATCGCATGTCATGAATGTCTCATTCGCGATGACTATCCAAACTTCGAAAAAGCAAGCGCCGTGCATTGCCCGGACGCGGAGCAAGGGAACCCCCATGATTGACTGCAAGCCGTTGAGCCGTTTGGCCGCTGTTCTGTTAGCGGGCGTGGTGACATTCGCCACTGAAGCCCCGGCTGAGGATTTGAAGCCGATAGAAATTCCTGGGGACCGAGCCTATCCCGAGAGTATGTCGGCGGCGTCCGACGGAACGATTTACGTCAGCAGCCTGGCGTCCGGCGGCGTGGCGCGCGTGAAGCCCGGATCCACGAAGGCCGAACCCTGGATCAAACCCGGCGCATTCGATACGCGCTCGACGTTCGGCGTTCTCGTCGATGAACCTGCGAAAACTCTTTGGGTTTGCTCCAATGACGCCTCAGGCCTGGGCGTTCCCGGACCGTCGAACGTCACGGGCGCGCATTTGAAAGGCTTCGACCTCGCAACCGGCGAAGGCAAACTCAGCGCCGCATTTCCCGGCAAGGCGACGGTCTGCAACGACATGGTCGTCGCTCCCGACGGCACGGTGTACGTGACGAACACCGCCGCGCCGCAAATTTTGCGCCTTAAGCCCGGAGCTAAAGAACTCGAAGTTTGGGTCGAGAACGATCTTCTCATTCCGAAAAATGGCGCGGGTCTCGACGGCATCGCGTTGGGCGAGGACGGCAACCTCTACGTCAACACGTTCGGCGGTGGTGAGTTCTTCCGCATCGATGTGAAGGACGGAACGCCCGGCGCGGTAACGAAGTTGGAGACATCACGGCCGTTGAAATATCCCGACGCCTTGCGCCAGCTCACGGGCAATACGTTCCTTATGGCGGAAGGCAGCGGCACACTCGATCGCGTGACGGTGGATGGCGATAAAGTCACGGTCGAAACCTTGAGGGATGGCCTCAACGGCCCGACGTCTCTCGCGAAAGTCGGCAACACCGTCTGGGTCGGTGAAGGTCAACTTCCCCACCTCTTCTCACCGAAAGAGAACGGCCCGCCGAAGCTGCCTTTCCAAGCCGTGCCTGTAACGCTCGGCAACTGAACCATGCTGGCCGGACTTGGCGTCCGGGCGGTTCGATTTTTCAAATTACAGGAGTTCAGCCATGCAACCTGCCGTAACAAAGCGCGCTGCATTTTTTGCCGCGCCGGTAGCGCTCGCGCTCGTTCTCGGTTTGCAATTTGCCGGCACGCCCGAGGCGAGCGCCGAAACGTGCCCCGGCGGCAACGCAGGCCTTAGCTTGCCAAAAGGATTCTGCGCCACCGTCTTCGCTGACAAACTCGGCCATGCCCGCCAGATGGCCGTCGGCAAGGATGGCACCGTCTTCGTGAATACGTGGAGCGGCGTTTATTACAAGAATAACGATCTGCCGCCCGGCGGTTTCGTCGTAGCGCTGAAGGATACGAAAGGCACCGGCACCGCCGACGTCGTCAAGCGCTTCGGCGAAACGCAGGCGGAAGGCGGTCACGGTGGCACCGGCGTCGCCCTCTACAACAATTACGTCTACGCGGAGATCAACGATCGCATCGATCGTTATCAGTTGAAGGACGGAGAGATCGCGCCTGAAGGCAAGGCCGAGACGGTTCTCTCCGGCATGCCGATCAACGGCGACCATCCGATGCATCCGTTCATCATTGATAGCGACGGCAATCTGTTCGTTAGCATGGGTTCGGCGACCAACAACTGCGAAATCAAGAACCGCATGCCGCACTCGAAAGGCCACGAGCCGTGTGTCGAGTTGGAGACGCGGGCCGGGGTCTGGAAATACGATGCCAACAAGCTCGGTCAGAAATTCTCGCCCGCCGAGCGCTACGCGACCGGCATCCGCAACGGCGAGGGCTTCGATTTCGATACCGCGGGCCAGCTTTACTTAACGCAGCACGGACGCGACCAGCTGCATGAAAAC
The DNA here is from genome assembly GCA_023390485.1 of Pseudomonadota bacterium. GTDB lineage: Bacteria > Pseudomonadota > Alphaproteobacteria > Rhizobiales > Hyphomicrobiaceae > Hyphomicrobium_B. The sequence goes on along the minus strand of JAEWCT010000311.1, from coordinate 1,115 downwards.
TGGCCGGAACTCTACACCGCGCAACAGGGGTTCGATCTGCCGGCTGAGGTCGTCGTCGCGTTGAAGAAGGGCGGCCATTACGGCTGGCCGTATTGCTACTTCGACGGCGAGCAGCAGAAGCTCGTGCTGGCTCCGGAATACGGCGGCGATGGCGGCAAAACCGTGGGACAGTGCGCTGAAAAGCTCGGACCTGTTGCGTGGTTTCCCGCGCACTGGGCGCCGAACGACATGAAGATATACAAAGCCTCAGCGTTCCCCGAGCCCTATCGCAACGGCATGTTCATCGCATTTCACGGCTCGTGGAATCGCGCGCCCGGCCCGCAAGGCGGCTACAACATTGTCTATCAGCCGTTTGCCGATGGTAAGCCCACGGGCAAGTTCATCGTCTTTGCCGACGGCTTCGCAGGCGCCGAGAAAAATCCGGGCGGTGCTGCGCACCGGCCATCGGGACTCGCCATCGGCCAGGACGGCGCTCTCTATATTTCGGACGACATAGACGGCCGCGTCTGGCGCGTCACCTACTCCGGCGATCCGAACGCGAAGACCCTCGAAGCAGCGCCGGAAGTTCAGACGCAGGCGGCAAACTCGGGTCAGGCTTTGCCGCCGGAAGGTATTCATCCGGAGGCCGGAACTGCAGCGGCGTTGCCGGTGCCGCCGGGCTCGACCGCCGATCAGGTCGCGCTCGGAAAGAAAGTCTTCGATGGTGACATCGGCGGCGCGACGTGCGCCGGATGCCATGGCGCGGGCGGCGTGGGCAGTCCCGTCGGCGCCGATCTCACGTCTGGAAAATGGCTATGGAGCGACGGCAGCGTCGAGGGCATCACCAAAACCATTTTGGAAGGCGTGCCCGAACCGAAGCAGCATCCCGGCGCAATGCCGCCAAAGGGCGGTGTCGAATTGTCGGATGATCATGTGAAAGCCGTCGCTGCCTACGTCTGGGCGCTCGGCAATCAGAAAAAGTAGCAGACTTGAGCGCGCAGCCTTTCGAGGCGGCGCGCTCATCTCCGATCAGAACAGGCGTGCGCCGTTCGGCACCTTGATGTCGGGCTTGAACCTCACGACCTCGCCGCGTTCATCGGGGAACCCGAGTGTCAAAACATCCGACATGAATTTGC
>JAEWCT010000306.1 GCA_023390485.1 Pseudomonadota bacterium | reverse complement strand
CTTGTCGGCGTCAAGAATGGCGACCATCGAGACTTCTGGCAAGTCCAGGCCCTCGCGAAGAAGGTTGATGCCCACCACGACATCGTGAATACCGAGCCGGAGATCGCGCAGGATCTCGATACGCTGCAGCGTTTCGATGTCGGAGTGCATGTAGCGGACGCGGACGCCATTCTCGTGCATATACTCGGTCAAATCTTCGGCCATGCGTTTCGTCAGCACGGTGACGAGCGTCCGATAGCCTTTCTGAGAGACCTGACGCACCTCGTCGAGCAGATCATCGACCTGTGATTTCGCGGGGCGCATCTCGACGACGGGATCGATCAGGCCGGTGGGGCGGATGACCTGCTCGGCGAATGCGCCGCCGGTCTGCTCGAGTTCCCAGCCTGCGGGCGTCGCCGACACGAAAACGGATTGCGGACGCATCGCGTCCCATTCCTCGAAACGCAGCGGACGATTGTCCATGCAGGAGGGCAGGCGGAAGCCATACTCGGCTAGCGTTGCCTTGCGCCGGAAGTCGCCGCGGAACATGCCGCCGATCTGGGGGACGGTCACGTGGCTCTCGTCGGCGAAGACGAGGGCGTTATCGGGCAGATATTCGAAGAGCGTCGGTGGCGGATCGCCGGGATTGCGGCCCGTCAGATAGCGCGAATAGTTTTCGATGCCGGCGCAGGAGCCGGTCGCTTCCATCATTTCCATGTCGAAGGTCGTGCGCTGCTCAAGGCGCTGGGCTTCGAGCAGCTTGCCGGCGGCATAAAGCTCGTCGAGGCGCTGCTTCAACTCGATCTTGATCGACTTGATGGCCTGCTGCAGCGTCGGCTTCGGTGTGACGTAGTGCGAATTCGCGTAGAGTTTTACGAGTGCCAGCTCGTCCGTCTTGTTGCCCGTCAGCGGATCGAATTCGACGATGGATTCGATCTCGTCGCCGAACAGCGAGAAACGCCAGGCGCGATCCTCCAAGTGAGCCGGGAAGACTTCGACGGTGTCGCCGCGCGCGCGGAAGGAGCCGCGGACGAAGTTCTGATCGTTGCGCCGATAGTGGAGGGCGACGAGGTCGGCCAGCAGCTGGTCGCGCGAGAGCTGTTCGCCGACGCGGACCGTAAACGTCATCGCGGTATAGGTTTCGACCGAGCCGATACCGTAGATGCACGACACCGAGGCGACGATGATTACGTCATCGCGTTCGAGAAGGGACCGCGTCGCGGCGTGACGCATACGGTCGATCTGTTCGTTGATCGAAGCTTCCTTCTCGATGTAGGTGTCCGTGCGCGGCACGTAGGCTTCGGGCTGGTAGTAATCGTAATACGAGACGAAGTATTCGACCGCATTTTCGGGGAAGAAGCTCTTGAACTCGCCGTAGAGCTGAGCCGCGAGCGTCTTGTTCGGCGCGAGGATGAGGGCAGGGCGCTGGGTCTTCTCGATGACGTGCGCCATCGTAAAGGTCTTGCCGGAGCCCGTTACGCCGAGCAGCACTTGATTGTGCTCGTGCTTGCCGACGCCTTCGACGAGTTCCTTGATAGCTTGCGGCTGATCGCCTTTCGGCTCGTAATCCGAGACGATCTTGAATCTGACGCCGCCTTCGCTTTTCTCCGGCCGGTCGGGTCTGTGCGGAACGAACGTCGGCATGCCGCCCGAGACGATCGGGTGGCTCGCCATGAGCGGCTGGCGGGAGAGGAGTTCGTTGGCCCGCTCGGAACGTTCCTGAGGTTTGGTCAGGAGCGCGGTAAGGCTGTCCGTCAGGCTTTCGCCGCCCATCGGCGGGCGGGGACCGGACTGACGGAGTGCAGGGAGACTAGGAAGTCCCGTCGCTCCGCGTTTCGTCGAAAGGTCGGCCGGCGCGAAATAAGAACCCGCTTCTCCGAATCCTGGCGTTCCGGCCTCAGTCTCCATCGGAGGCTGAGTCGGCTTTCCCGATTTGCCGCGGGATGGGCGCGGCGTCTTGCCGGCGCCGGGTCTTTTGGGTGGTGATGCCATGGGCGGAATATGGCGTGCCGACACGAGAAGGGGAAGAGTGGGGACAAGGAGAGTAAAAAGACGCTTGGGCTTGGTTCCGCCCGTCTGGTCATTTACGTCCAGGTGGCTCGTAAAAAGGGGATGCAGGTATGGCTGATAATACGTCCCTCGTTTCAAAGATGGTTATCCAAACTGCGATATGGGCGGCTTTCTGCGCCGCCCTGCTCTTTGTCCCGGCCGGGACGTTAGCGTGGCCGGAGGGGTGGATTTACCTCGCGCTCATTTGCGGGCTGGGGCTCGTGTCCGGGCTTATCATCGCGAAGCGCGATCCGGCGCTTCTGAAAGAGCGCATGAGCTCACCCATCCAGAAGGATCAGAAGGGGTGGGACAAAATCCTGATCTCGGTGTTTTTCGTTTTGTGGCTCGTGCAATACGTGGTGGCAGGTCTCGATGCCGTACGGTTTCACACGTCAGAAGTGCCGATCGGGCTGAAGGCTCTGGGAGCGGCTGGTGTCATCTTCGGCCTCTATGTGTTTCATGTCGTGATGATGACGAACACGTTTGCGGCCCCGGTCGTGAAGATACAGACGGATCGCAAGCAGCATGTCATTTCGAGCGGTCCCTATGCCTATGTGCGCCATCCCATGTACGGCGGCGCGCTCGTGCTCATTCTCGGGACAGGTTTACTGCTCGGTTCGTGGTGGGCGCTCGGGCTGGGGTTCGTGCTTATTCTGCTGCTGGCTTATCGAGCCATTCTGGAAGAGGAAATGCTGAAGAGAGAACTGGAGGGCTACGCGGCCTATGCGCAGCGCGTCCATTATAGGTTCATCCCAGGGGTCTATTGAGCTTGACGAAAATTGTGCTGTTTCGACGTCACAATGTCACGTCTGAGCAATAGCAAAAAATTCGGGGCGATTTAGTTCCCGAAAATTCTCCTTACCGAAGGGTATGTACTGGTGTTCTCCGCGGGATGATAGCGAAAGGGGAACAACTCGGCCGTTGTGCGTTATCGGGTTGTTAATCGGGGGCCGCTGCTGGCCGAACGTGGTTCGGACGGTTCTGGCGGAGGAAAACCCAAATAGAGAATACGGAGACTTCAATGAACACGACGAGATTGATTGCCGCTGCAGTCGCTGCCACGTTCGCCATGGGCGCCGGAGCTGCAATCGCCGCCACGGAAAAGTCAGCTGCCTCCATGGAATGTTCGAAGCAGGCGGATGCGAAAGGCTTGCATGGCAAGGAGCGCAAGAAATTCCGCGAGCAGTGCAAGCACGAGATGATGCACGGCGCCACTAAGCCAGAAGAAAAGAAATAACTTCGTTTGACGAAAGTCCGGCTAAGTGAGAAACCCCGCACGTTCCTGCGGGGTTTTTCCGTTAGCGGCACATGGCGGGCGATACGCTATCGGAAGATGTTATCCGATGCCTGGAGAGCGTGTCATGCCGCACACGGAAGGTTCCAAGACAGCACTCGTGACGGGGGCCAATCGCGGCATCGGCTTCGAGATCGCGCGGCAGCTTTCGCTCCTGGGCTTCAGCATTCTCGCCGGCGTCAGATCGCGTGAGAAAGTCGTCATGGCCGTCGACGACTTCAAGAAGGCCGGCGTCGACGTCAAGCCCGTCATCCTCGACATGGCGAACTCTGGACGCCTGCTCGATGCGCTCACGGAAATCGAGCTTACGCATGCGCCGATCGATGTTCTGGTCAACAATGCCGCAATTCTGATCGACGGGCCGGGCGGTTTCAATTCCTCTCTCTTTGACATGACGGACGACGTGTTCCGGCGGACTTGGGAGACCAACGTGCTCGGACCTTCGATCACGATGCGCGCGCTGATGCCCGGTATGCTGACACGCGGGTTCGGCCGCGTGGTCAACATGTCGTCTCTGGCCGGGCAGTTGAGCAATATGGGGAAGGGCTATCCGGCCTACCGAGTCTCGAAGGCGGCGCTAAATGCTCTGACCCGGATTGCCGCGGCGGAAGCTGCGGCATCGGGCACGGACGTGAAGGTCAATGCGTGCTCGCCGGGCTGGGTCAGGACCGGCATGGGCGGCAAGGATGCGCCTCGCTTGCCGGCGAAGGGCGCGGAAACCGCCGTATGGCTGGCGACAATCGACAGCGACGGACCCAACGGCGGATTTTTTCAGGACAAAGAACAGCAGGCCTGGTGAAGCCGCTCAATACATCCGCCGATCAGATTGGCAGGAGTTCAACGCGTCAGAGAGTGCGGCCAGTGCGGCTGGTGACGACCGGCGAGCCGTTCTGCTGGATTTCCATGACGAAGCGGATGGGACGCGCGCCGGAATCACCGAGGTCGCGTGCGGTCACGAGCACCAAGTGGCTTGGGGCCGGCGACGTGTCGATCTGTGTGATTTTAGGAGAAAAGTCCGAAACGGTCGCGACTTCGAGCGTGCGCCGGACGCCGCCGAGGTTCATCGAAATCTGATCTCCGACAGAGATCGTCTTGTTGACAGGCATCGTGCCGTCACGCATCGCGGACAGCCAGTAGTCTTCCGAACCGGAGATCGGAGCGGACGCGGCCGCCACCACTCCTGCCTTGGCTTCGGTGCTCGTCCGATTGAGGGCAGTCTGGAAGCTCTTGCGCAGGACGGTTTCGCTGTTGGCGGAGAGCAGGGCTCCAGCAACCGCGGCAACGGTGGCACCCGCCGTCAAGCCCAGCCAAAAGGGTCTCAGGTCCTGCTTCGTCATGCTTCGGCCTCCAGCATTCCTATCAGGCGGCGAACTGGTCTCAGATTCCGTCTCGCCGCAACGACAGGTACAATCGAGATTAAGGCAATTCAATAGCGCGTAGCGCCACATCGGCCGATTACCCTATCTCGTTTGCAGGAAAGGGCAAATCGCGGAGAGTAAACGCGCTTCACATGCCTAAGAATGGCTAAATTCAGCGCTGCGAGCATCGAGAATGCGACCCCGAGCAGCCCCCATGCCGCGGTCGCGCTGGTCCGGCGGTAGATTGCCTCGGCGGGAGAACTGGCGGTCGCGATCTCGACAATCGGCGGCGGGCCGGGATCGGCGACGGCTTTCATGGCGAACGGCGTGGCGCTGTGGTGGATGCCTGCGAACGCCGTTGGAAAGGTTCCGGCTTTCACCGGCGCACAAAACGTCGTGCTGACTAGAACGAATGCCAGTCCCGCGACGGCGGCATCGATCAAAGGCCGCCATAGCTGATTGGAACACGTCGGCGCCCCGCCTCTTTTCCGGCGTTTGCGCTTTTCCGGCTGAACGCTGACTGGCATTGTCTCAATTCCTCCCGCTCGTCATCAACTCAGTAAGTAGATCACGTGACGAGTAAGTTGACCTGCGTTCTGGGCGGCGATGGGATCGGATTGTGGCGTAAGCTCATCAAAAGCAGCGCGCCCAGATCATTCCGGTGCATTTGTTGCGCTGTAGCATCAGTGCCGATGCGGGGCTTATCTCGGACCCAAGAAAACGCCGCCTTGCGACACGGAAACATTGCAATTACGGTCCGCGCCGCTTATTCCGCGATGCGAAAACGCTAGATCTCAATCTCGATAACAGGCCGCTTGAACATGGGCTTCATCGCCGACAGTCTGAACCGCATCCAACCCTCCGCCACCATTGCCGTTTCCATGAAGGCGCGACAGCTCAAGTCGCAAGGCCGTGACATCGTTTCGTTGTCGGCGGGCGAGCCGGATTTCGACACGCCGCAGAACATCAAAGATGCCGCCAAGCGGGCGCTCGACGAGGGCAAGACGAAATACACAGACGTCGACGGCATTCCGGAACTCAAAGCGGCGATCGTCGCGAAGTTCAAGCGCGACAACGGCCTCGACTATAAGACGAGCCAGGTATCGGTCGGGACCGGTGGCAAGCAGGTGCTTTATAATGCGCTGCTCGCGACGCTCAATCCGGGTGACGAGGTCGTCATTCCGGCGCCGTGCTGGGTGTCCTATGCCGATATCGTAATACTCGGCGGCGGCAAGCCGGTATTCGCCGAAACGACACTCGAAGACGGTTACAAGCTCCGCGCGGACGCGCTCGAAAAGGCGATAACGCCGAAGACGAAGTGGTTCATTTTCAATTCGCCTTCCAACCCGACCGGAACGGCTTATTCGGCTGAAGAGCTGAAGGTGCTGACGGACGTTCTGCTCAAGCATCCGCATGTGTGGGTGCTGACGGACGACATGTACGAGCACCTGCTGTACGACGGGCTGAAGTTTGCGACGCCGGCGCAGGTCGAGCCGAAGCTCTACGACCGGACGCTGACGATGAACGGGTTGTCGAAGGCTTACTGCATGACCGGTTGGCGTCTTGGATACGCTGCGGGTCCGGAAGTTCTCATCAATGCCATGCGCAAGCTGCAGTCGCAGTCGACGTCTAACCCGTCGTCGATCGTGCAGTGGGCGGGCGTGGAGGCTCTCAACGGGCCGCAGGACTTCATCGCCGCGAACAACAAGGTGTTCGTCGAGCGGCGGGATCTCGTCGTTAGCATGCTCAATCAGGCAAAGGGCTTGCAGTGCCCGAAGCCACAGGGCGCGTTCTACGTCTATCCGAGCATCAAGGCGTTGATCGGGAAGACAAGCAAATCGGGCACGGTCATCAAAAACGATGAAGACTTTGTCACGGCCCTGCTCGAGGAAGAGGGTGTTGCGGTCGTGCATGGGGCGGCGTTCGAGGGTTCGCCGTCGTTCCGCGTATCCTATGCGGCTTCGACCGAGTCGTTGAAGGACGCCTGTACGCGCATACAGCGCTTCTGCGGAAATCTCGCC
>JAEWCT010000264.1 GCA_023390485.1 Pseudomonadota bacterium | reverse complement strand
CAAGCCGCTGCGCGGCCTCGACGGCCACAAGATCACCCAGCTCGAATTCGCCCGCGCCGGCATCATCACCAAGGAGATGATCTACGTCGCGCATCGCGAAAACCTCGGTCGCGAAGCTATTCTAGCGCGCGCGAAAGACGCGCTGGCTGACGGCGAAAGCTTCGGCGCCGAACTCCCCGAGCACATCACGCCCGAATTCGTCCGCAGCGAAATCGCCCGCGGCCGCGCCATCATTCCGTCGAACATCAATCACGGCGAACTCGAGCCGATGATCATCGGCCGCAACTTCCTCGTGAAGGTCAACGCCAACATCGGCAACTCGGCCGTGACGTCGTCCGTCGAGGAGGAAGTCGAGAAAATGGTCTGGGCGATCCGCTGGGGCGCCGACACCGTGATGGACCTCTCGACCGGCCGCAACATCCACACCACGCGCGAATGGATCATCCGCAATTCGCCGGTTCCGATCGGCACCGTGCCGATCTATCAGGCGCTGGAAAAATGCGGCGGCGATCCCGTCAAGCTGACGTGGGAGCTTTACCGCGACACGCTGATCGAGCAGTGCGAGCAGGGCGTCGATTACTTCACCATTCACGCCGGCGTGCGCCTGCCGTTCGTGCCGCTCACCGCCAACCGTGTCACCGGCATCGTCTCGCGCGGCGGCTCGATCATGGCCAAGTGGTGCCTCGCCCACCACGAGGAAAGCTTCCTCTACGAACGCTTCGACGAAATCTGCGATCTGATGCGCAAGTACGACGTCTCGTTCTCGCTCGGCGACGGCCTGCGCCCAGGCTCGATTGCCGATGCCAACGACCGCGCGCAGTTCGCAGAGCTCGAAACGCTCGGCGAGCTGACGAAGATTGCCTGGGATAAGGGCTGCCAGGTGATGATCGAGGGCCCCGGCCACGTGCCAATGCACAAGATCAAGGTCAACGTAGAGAAGCAGCTGAAAGCTTGCGGCGAAGCCCCGTTCTATACGTTGGGACCGCTGACGACCGATATCGCGCCGGGCTACGACCACATCACGTCCGGCATCGGCGCGGCGATGATCGGCTGGTTCGGCACGTCGATGCTTTGCTACGTGACGCCGAAGGAGCATCTCGGCCTGCCGAACCGCGACGACGTCAAGGTCGGCGTCATCACCTACAAGATCGCGGCGCACGCGGCCGATCTCGCCAAGGGTCACCCCGCGGCGCAACTCCGCGACGACGCGCTCTCACGCGCCCGGTTCGAGTTCCGCTGGGAAGACCAGTTCAATCTGTCGCTCGATCCCGATACCGCCGTCGCCTTCCACGACGAAACGCTGCCGAAGGACGCCCACAAGGTCGCCCACTTCTGTTCGATGTGTGGACCGAAGTTCTGCTCGATGAAGATCACGCAGGACGTTCGCGATTACGCGGCCACTTTGAACGATAAAGAAGTCGGCATGGCCGTGATGAGTGAGAAGTTCCGCGAACTCGGCGACCAGATCTATGTCGATCCCAGCCGGCTCGGCGCAAAATCGCAATAGGCGGCTCGCGCGCTAGACGATCCGAGTATAGCGCGCGCGTTCCCTCGCCTTTTGCGCTTCGTCTTCACGGTCGCGCGGCGGTCGCGATGTTTCCAGCGACGAGAGAAGTTTCGTAGCCGAGGCGGCTATTTCGTCGACAGCTCGCGCAAAAGTCGCAGCATTGGCTTGCGATGGCGCATTGAAGCCCGAAATCTTGCGCACGAATTGGAGCGCCGCGGCGCGGATTTCGTCATCCGTCGCGGGCGGCTCGAAATTGTACAGTGTCCGAATGCTTCGGCACATAGAGCACCTCCTTTGAACGACGCATGGGCGATGCTAGAGGCATCGGGAACAAGTCCGCCGTTCTGATGCGGATAGAGCGCAAGGTCGATCAAAACCATAAAACAACGGGGAAGCCATGGGGTTCAAGACGTATCAGCTCGGCGAATTGATCGGGATCGTACTGCTGCTCGGATCGACAGCGATGCAGATGTTTTATCTGGATCCCCTGAAGCGCGAGATCGAATGGCGGCTTGCCACTTTCGTGGCTAACAGACTTTACTAGCTGATACGTTCCCCAATTGCATTTGGCGGCGGAGCCGATACATTCCGCCGCCATGAAAACATACCGGGTATTTTTCGCCGTTGACGCCATTGCGCTGCTGATTGCAGCCTATTTCTTTTTCGTCGGAATTGGCGACGGCTCGGTATCGTCCTTCAATATCGTGCTCTGGTTCACAGTGCTTGCAGGCATCGTCGCAATTCTCGGTGTCGGATATTGGTTTCAGACAGAGGGAAAAACGGGCATGGCCAACGGGGTGCTCGCCACTCTTGCGGTGCCCGCAATTCTGGCCGGGCTATTCGTTCTATCGATATTGATCGCTCAGCCGAGATGGAATTGAGCGCGGGGTGAAGGCGGGGAATAGCAATGCGGTTTAAAGTTTATCAGCTCGGCGAACTGTTTGGGATCGTGCTTCTGCTCGGAGCGACGGCGACGCAGATGTTTTATCTCGATCCCCTGAAGCGCGAGATCGAATGGCGGCTCGCAACCTTCAGCATCCAGCAGTCGGCGCAACTGCAGATCAAGGCGGTTCACGACAATCGCATCGTTCTTCTGCAGGCGGTGAACGCACCGGCCGACAAGATCAGGGAAGCCGAAGCCGACCGCGAGAAAAGCCTCGACCGGTTCAAGACGGCCGACGCCAATATCTCCGATTACATGATCGACAAGACAGGCGTTGAGGACATTCTCCAACTCGTGGTTCTGGCCCTGTTTGGGCTCGGAACTCTGCTTGCAGGCTTCGGCAGAGCCATGGAGATGCAAGTGGCGCGGCACGATTAGCTTCGCCGCCGGCCGACGCGGCATTGGCGCGTATGTCGCACACCCCTTTTCAAAGCCCGCAAACAATGCCAGCTTACTTCCATCTTTCAACAACCGAGAGGAGGTGATCCGATGTCGAGTGGGATCTTGAGGCAGACGATGTCGTGGTCGCTCAGGCTTGCATCCGGAACTCTCCTGGATCGCAGCTGAGACCTAAGCGGTAGACATTCGACGCCGCAAAGAACGATTGATCTCACGGGGCCGCTCTTTCGAGAGCGGCCCTTTTTCATGTGGCGATTCCGTATGCCGCGAGCCTATCCACAGCATTATAAACCGTACGCTGATAAATCATTGAGTTGTATCCGGGACGCCACACCTGCCTGAATTCAAAGCAGGATGATTCGTTTTGTCTGGCAGTCGCTCCGGACCTCACATAGCTTTGCGGCCAAGCGGGCAGCCGATCGGGGGATCGACTGGGGGAGTGGTCAAGTTCCCGCTTAAATGCCGAAATCGCTACACGCCGATTATCAGCGTCGGCCGTAGCGAACGCCCATGGATAAGCCATGCGCTGTCTTGCGCTAAGGCAACAACACTTGGTTTGCGGCGGGCCCGGGGGGGCCTCTCAGGGCGTCCAAAAAGAAATGGGTGGCACCGCCACCCATTTCTTTTTTTAGAGCAATTCCAGCAAAAGTGTGCAGCGGTTTTGCGTCCGGAATTGCGTCAAAACAAAAGGCTAGAGCGTTTTCGCGATTCAAAGAAAAGCGGAAACGCTCTAGGATCGCCTACTGGCCGAACCAATATTCCCAAGCTTCCTTAACCCGCTGCGAAATCGATTTCGCCGGCGCCTGCGGCTTGGTCTCGATCGGCATGACTGGCGCGGCAGGCGCCGAAGGCGCGCTCGCGGCCATCTTCTCGCCGTCCCCGGAAACCGTTTTGACGGGAGAGGCTGTCTCCTGCGCCATGCTCGCGGCCGCGGTATGCGTCGGCGCCGCCGTCGTATTGGCTGCGGCGGCCGGCAGGCTGCCGGTCGTTGTGCTGGCCGGGCCCGTCGGAGACGGTGGCGATGAAGGTTCCGCAACGGACTTCATCGGCTGCTGCACGGCCGACTGCTTGCCCGGAGCGGTATGGCCGGACTCGGTCGAAGGTGTCGTCGGAAATGCCGGAAGCGCCGGCGCAGCGGCCCCGGATGGCGAAGCGGCGGATCCCGTCGCCGTCGAGGCATCGGGCGTTGGCGGCGGCGGCAGCCCTTCGGGCTCTCCACCGCCCGACGCGGATTCCGTTGCTGGCGCAGCGCCGTCGATTGTCTTGACGATGCTGGAAACCGGCCGCTCGGCGCCGACCTGCGGCAAGCCCTTGGCTTCCTTCTCGATGGCCTGATCGTATTCCGCGACCGTGGTCACCGGGAACTTGGCCGTCATGTGAACGATCTTGTATCCCTTCGCCTTGAGCTCGGCGAGGATCATCGGCACGGCCTTCGCGGTCGTCTTGTGAATGTCATGCATCAAGAGGATGCCCTTGCCCCTCTTGTCGAGCTTCTGCATCAGCGACTTCACGAGATGATCCGCGGTCTGCGGCTTGAAATCGAAACTGTCGATGTCCGTCGAAAACATCGCGATGTTGCGCTTGCCGAGATAGGCGACGGCTTCCGGCGTGTCCGCAAGCGTTGGAAAACGAAAGAACGGCGCGACCGAACCGCCGACAGCGCGATGCACGGCGCTGACGCCGCGTTCGATCTCGTCCTTGCCTTCATCGAACGTCTTGAGCTTGTTGATCGCCTTGTGGCTCCACGTATGCGTGCCGATCGTGTGTCCCGCCTTGGCGACTTCGCGAATGATCTCGGGATAACCGAGCGCCATCTTTCCGATCGAGAAGAATGTCGCCTTCACGCATTCATCGGCCAGCGCCTTGAGCACAGCCTCGGTCGTATATTTTTGCGGACCGTCGTCGAATGTCAGGAGAACTTCCTTGTCCTGCAGGAAGTCGTAGGCCTTGTAGTTGTCCATGCCGAAACCGGGGCCACCGGTCGTATCGATTTCGACGGTGCGGGAGACGCCGAGCGTGCCGGCGCGAGGACACGTCGCTTCGTCTGCAGCCTGGGCGGCAGGAACGGCGAGCAGCGCCGTCAATCCAAATAAGAGACCCACCCGGCAAGCGAACATGTTGTCCTCCCTTATTTTATTAATCGAGCCTAGCAGACTCCGATGGCGTCAGCAGCCCGCTCCCGAAAATTTGGGACGAGCACGTCGCTTTCCGGTTTCACCCGTACAGGCTCAAGTTCAGCACAAGTCTCGCATGAGTCGGTCATTGCCGCACCCGAGTTGCGACAGAGGGGTTTGGTCCTTATTTTCAATGCACTACAAACAGAAACGAAAAGAGTATCTTATGCTGGCATTTTTCCGCTCCTCGCTAACGATTGGCGTCACGCTTGGCGCGGCCGCGATGATCGCATCGGCAGCGAACGCCACGCCGGTCGCGAAGCCCGAGGGCAAAGCATCCGCCGATGTCGTGAAGGTCGATTACGATTACGATTACGACCGCGACGGGCATCGGCACTATCATCGCCGCCATGGGCGGCACGTCGTGCATGCGCCGTTCACGCGCGTAGAAAGCGGCCAGAGGACCGTCGTCGATGCCCCGTTCGTGCACGTCTACAAAGGCCGTCACGGCAAGCACATCGTTGCCCCATTCGTCGACATCTGGAGATAGGTTGTCGGGTGCGCGAATGCCTTTAGGCGGGTCGTCAGAAATGGGGACCCGATCACATTTTGGGCAGCGGGTGCCCGTTAACAATCTTCGCCGAAATCCTTTTTCGCGAAGCAGCAAAACGAGGCTGGCGGATATGCCGACTTGGCCATAATGTACCCAAAGTACACTGCTTAAAGCTGGACCAGCGGGACGGGCGAAAGCAGTTTCTTTTTTTGGGGGTATTCAATGTTCAACCGCGTAGCGACGCCGGATTCACGTGGGTCGGAGCCAGTCAAGACGCTCACGCCAGCGCAGCAGCAACCGATTCCACAAATGAAGGCCCCGGCTCCGCCGCTCTTCGGCTCGCCGATTCAGCAGTCAGGTCCGGTGATTGACGCGCCGACCTCGGTCCTCGGCCAGGACATCACGATTGCCGGCCAGCAGCTCGTCATCAAGACCAAAGGCTCGCTTCTCATCGCCGG
>JAEWCT010000272.1 GCA_023390485.1 Pseudomonadota bacterium | reverse complement strand
AAGGGCGCGATTACGCGACGATCTGGAATAACGAGAGAGACGAAGGGCCGCTGAAGACGATCACACGGAGCCAGGCCGAGCAGTTGACCAGCCGGTTTCAGGGCAATCCTCGGCTCGTCGTCGATTGGGCAATGCGCTACGCCAATCCAACGACGGAGAGCCGTATCCGCGCGCTCAAAGAGCAGGGGTGCGACCGCATTCTGCTCGTGCCGCTGTATCCGCAGTATGCAGCCGCAACGACTGCGACCGCGTGCGATCAAGCATTCCGCGCGCTCATGAAGATGCGCTGGCAACCGGCGATCCGCACGGCGCCGAGCTATCACGATCATCCGGCTTACATCGAAGCGCTCGCCCAATCGATGCGCAGAAGTTTGACTGGCCTCGATTTCGAGCCCGAGAAAATCATCGCGACGTTCCACGGGATGCCGGAGAAATATTTCAAGGCAGGCGATCCCTATCATTGCCAGTGCCAGAAGACTTCGAGGCTACTGCGGAAGAAGCTCGGGATTCCGGAAGACCGCTGGCTGACGACCTTTCAGTCGCGTTTCGGCAATGATCCCTGGCTGCAGCCCTATACGGATAAGACCGTTGAGGCGCTGGCCAAATCGGGTGTCAAGAAGCTGGCTCTGGTCGCGCCGGGCTTTTCAGCCGATTGCCTTGAAACGCTCGAAGAACTCGACGTTGAGAACCGGCATATCTTCGAATCGAACGGGGGCGAGAAATTCGCGTATCTCAAAGCGCTCAACGATAGTTCCGAAGGTGTGGACGTGATCGAGGCGGTGGTGCGCCGCGAGCTGCAAGGCTGGCTGTAACAGGCGTTGCGCTTGCGCTCGCCCTTCGACTAGGCGACGCCCACGCGCAGCAGATCGTGGACGTGCACGATGCCGATGGGCTTCTGCTTCTCGACCACAAACAGCGCCGTGATGCGCGACGAGTTGATCAGTTCCAGGGCGGCTGACGCGAGCAAAGTCGGCGCGATCGTCTTGGGCTTCGCGGTCATCACCTCGTCGACAGTCACTTCGAGAAGTCTGGCGCCCATGTGCCGCCGCAAGTCGCCATCAGTGATTACGCCGATGAGGCGTCCTTTGGCGTCCGTCACGCCGACGCAGCCGAAGCTTTTCTCGGTCATGGCGACAAGAGCTTCGGACATCGGAGCACCGCTTGCGATCAACGGCAGCCGTTCGGATGGATGCATGACGTCCGCGACATACTTGAGGTTGGCGCCGAGCGATCCGCCGGGATGGAAGATCTTGAAGTCGTGGGCGGTGAAGCCGCGCGCGTCCAGCAGCGCGATGGCGAGGCTATCGCCGATCGCCAGCTGAATGGTGGTCGACGTCGTCGGCGCGAGGCCGTGCGGGCACGCTTCCTTCACGCGCGGCAGCAGTAGAAGGATATCGGCCTGCTCGCCGAGTGCGGAATTCGCCTGCGAGGTGATCGCGATCAAGGGCACCGCGAACCGGCGCGAATACGTAATGATCGGCTTGAGTTCAACAGTTTCGCCGGACCAGGACAGCGCGAGGATGAGATCCGATCGCGTGATCATTCCGAGGTCGCCGTGAGAGGCTTCGCCCGGGTGAACGAAGAAGGCCGGCGTTCCGGTCGAAGCGAAGGTCGCGGCAATTTTCTGGGCGACGTGGCCACTCTTGCCGATGCCGGTTACGATGACGCGGCCGCTGACGGCCTTGAGGCGGCGAACGGCTTCATCGAACGCCTGAGCCATGGGGCCCGCGACGTCGTTCGCAAGCTGCGCCAAACCTTCGGCGCCGAGATTGAGCGTGCGAAGCGCCGACGAAATCGGCGTCGTCTCATCGGATTCGCCAGCAGTTCCCCGGCGCTCGCCCTCGGGCAACTGGAATGGAATGACCTTCTGCATCCGCTTGATTTCCCCCCATTCGCCCGGTGTTCGGCTGGCCCCCTGACTCGGCCGAACGACATTAACACTTTCGCTTTTGAGAGGCGCAGAAGCAACCCCTGGTTCGTCTTAAAGCGAAATTAACCAACCGTTTCTGCGTCCGGTTACGCCAATAAGCCGATAGCTGAGGCTATGCGTTCGCTGCGAGCAGCCGGTTCAGCTCGCGCTTGAAGTCGCTCGCAAGATCGGGGCGCTCGAGCGCCAGCGCGACGTTGGCGGTCAAGAACCCGAGCTTCGATCCGCAGTCGTAGATGTCGCCATCGAAACGAACGGCGTGGAACGGTTGTCCGGCGACTTGCATCAGGCTGATCATGGAGTCGGTGATCTGGATTTCGCCGCCAGCGCCGCGCTCCTGCTTTGCGAGCAGTCCGAAAATCTCCGGCTGCAGAATGTAGCGTCCACTGATGTGAAGGTTGGACGGCGCCGTGCCGGGCTTCGGCTTCTCGACCATGCCGGTGATCGGGGAGACCTTGGCGTTCACATCCTTCACGCCGACGATGCCGTATTGATGCGTTTGATCGTCAGGTACGGGCGCGACGGCAATCAGGTTGCCGCCCGTATTCGCATAGGCCTCGATCATATCGCCGAGGCATGGCGTGCGGCTGTGATGGAGCATGTCCGGCAGAAGCAATGCGAACGGCTCATCACCGACCAATTCCCGCGCACACCACACCGCGTGACCGAGACCAAGCGGGGACTGCTGGCGCGTGAAGCTCGTTTGTCCCGCCTGCGGAAGATCGCGGGCGAGGGCTTCGAGCTCCTTGTTCTTGCCGCGGGAGGAGAGAGTCGACTCAAGCTCGAACTGCTTGTCGAAGTGATCCTCGATGACGCCCTTGTTCCGTCCGGTGACGAAAATGAAATGCTCAATGCCAGCGGCTCGCGCCTCGTCGACCACATGCTGGAGGACGGGCCTGTCGACGACCGTCAACATTTCTTTGGGCACTGCCTTGGTGGCGGGAAGAAATCGGGTTCCGAGACCCGCTACCGGGAAGACAGCTTTACGGATAGGTCTTTTTGCAACGCTCATCATATGCTCCGAGGACGCCAGAGATGCGGTCCAAACTCATTTGGTAATGATTTATGGCTATTCCCCGATTTCGAGAAGGAATCTCAAGGGGCGCGCGGTGGGTCATTTGCGCTGAGGCGCCGTCTCCTTTAGGTCTGTGGGTATCGAAGTCGGGAGTCGATTGCAACTATGAGCGTACTGGTCACCGGCGGTGCCGGTTACATCGGCAGCCACATGGTGCTCGAACTGGTGGACAGGGGTGAGGACGTCGTCGTCATCGATAATCTGTCTACGGGGTTTCGCTGGGCCGTTGATCACCGCGCGACGCTCGTGGTGGGCGATATCGCAGATAGCGATCTCGTCAAGAAAACGATGCTCAGTCACGGTGTAGATGCGGTCATTCATTTCGCCGGGTCGATCGTGGTTCCGGATTCAGTCGCCGATCCGCTCGGCTATTATTTGAACAATACGGTCAAATCGCGCGGCCTCATCGCCGCCGCAGTCGAAACCGGGGTGAAGAATTTCATTTTTTCGTCGACTGCAGCTGTTTACGGCAATCCGGAGGAAAATCCGGTGCCGGAAAGTGCGCCACCAGCCCCGATGTCGCCCTATGGCTCGTCGAAGCTGATGACCGAGATCATGCTGTCGGATGCGGCTCGCGCGCATGACTTCCGTTTTGTCGCACTTCGCTATTTCAACGTCGCGGGCGCCGATCCAAAGGGCCGGTCCGGACAATCGACGCCCCGGGCGACACATTTGATCAAGGTCGCGTGCGAGACGGCTCTCGGCAAGCGCCCGCAAATGGAGGTCTTCGGAACCGATTATCCGACGCCGGACGGCACCTGCGTGCGCGACTACATCCACGTCAGCGATCTCGCGAAGGCGCACTCGGTGGCGCTCGATTATCTGCGCCGGGGCGGGGCGTCCGACATCTTCAATTGCGGCTACTCGAAGGGCTATTCCGTCATTGAGGTCATCGCCGCGGTGAAGCGGGTTTCCGGCGTCGATTTCAAGGTTCTGCTGTCGCCTCCGCGCGCGGGCGATCCAGCGGCGATCGTCGCCGCGTCGGCAAAAATTCGGGAAAAGCTCGGGTGGCGGCCACAGCATGACGATTTGGAACAGATCGTCGCGCAGGCGCTTAACTGGGAACGGCGGGTCGATGCCTTAAAGGCGGGCACCGTCGAGGTCTGAGCCCCAAAAATGCCCTGAAAATCAGGCAATCGCACGCATCCGCGCTCATCCGCACTGGGGCCAGTTACGCAAGGAAGGCAGCGATCGATGCTGTTAGGACGACGTATTTACGAGATCTTGTCAGCTGTCGTCCTGGCGGCCGGAATGGTGTTTGCCGCGCCCGTCGTCCAAGCGAAGCCTACCGAAGAATTCCGTACCTTCGTCGAGAGCCTGTGGCCCGATGCGAAGGCGGCGGGCGTCAGCCGCAAAACATTCGATGCGGCCTTCGCAGGCGTCGAACCCGATTACAGCATTCCCGATCTCGACATTCCCGGACGGCCCAAGGTCGACAACAGCGGGCAAGCTGAATTCACGAAGACGGCTGCCGATTATCTTTCTAAGCCCTATCTCGAATCGCTTGCCGTCCAGGGCCGGAAGTTTCTCGCCGAGCATAAAACCGATCTTGAACGCATCGAGAAGATGACGGGCGTTGACCGTTATACGCTCGTCGCCATCTGGGGCCGCGAAACGGCCTATGGGACTTATCATCCGCCGAACGATGCGATCCGGATGCTTTCGACGCTCGCCTATGTCGGAAAGCGCAAAGATAAATTTCGCGAGGAGTTGATCGCGGCGCTTCAGATGCTGCAACAGGGCGTGCCGCGTTCCGACATGAAATCGTCCTGGGCCGGGGCGTTGGGACTGACGCAGGCGATGCCGACGGAATATCTCAAGTACGCGGTCGATGGCGATGGCGACGGTAAGATCGACATCTGGCGCTCGGTCGCGGATGCGCTCGCATTCACCGCGCGGCAGCTCGAGGGCAAGGGTTGGGTTCGCGGTGCGCGCTGGGGTTACGAGGTGGTTGCGCCCGCCAAGGCCGATTGCTCGCTCGAAGGACCGCCCGACGCCCGGCCGATCGGCGACTGGCTGAAGCTCGGCTTTCGAAAGGCGAGCGGTGTGCCGTTCACGCAAGCGCAGCTTGGCGATGATGCCTACCTGATGATGCCGGCGGGTGCTTACGGTCCGGCATTCCTCGCGGCACAGAATTTCCGTGTCATCCGGCTCTACAACACGTCCGACCTTTACGCGCTGTTCGTCGGCAATCTCGGCGACCGCATCCGCGGCGAGGGGGATTTCGTGACACCGTGGAAATCCTTTGCGCAGCCGAGGACGCAGATCGTTCACGATCTGCAAGCCAAGCTCAAGGATTTGGGCTATCCCATGGACAAGACGGATGGGAAAATAGGCTCCAATACACGCAAGCAGATCGGGCTCTATCAAAAGGCCAATGGTCTGAAAATCGACTGCTGGCCGTCGGATGGCGTGCTCGCTCACGCCAACTCGCAGGCGAAGCGGTAACCCCAATCGGGTTGCTGGGATGCGGCCCGGCGTTGGAGGCCGGGCAGCGAAGCTGTATGGTGGGGCCTTGGAATCATACGCCCTCCGCAATCTTGCGGTTCGTGAAAGGCACCTGACCGGATGAGCGCCTTCTCCAGGCATCTCTGCCTCTGGCTCGCGGCAATCCTCGCCGCGCTCATTGCCGTGCCTGTTTCGTCCGTGCGCGCGGGGGACGACGACCAGGGCGGGACGTTCCTAACGTCGTTTCCCGACAACGACGTCTATCAGGTGGGCGTCTATGGCGATGAGTTTGCCGAAGGCCTGCTGGCGGGCCTAGTCGTCGCGTTCGGCACCGACGCCCGGATGAATATCCAGAAGCAGGTGACGCCGTTCTCGGGCATCGGTCTCGCGGACTTCGACGCGAAAGTTACAAACCTCGAAAAGACGATCGCAACGCAGCCGCTCAACATCGCCATCGTCATGGTCGGCGAAGACGACCGCATGTCCTTTCGTGGCGCCGACGGCAAGCGCTTGCCCCCCGGCGGCGAAGCCTGGCTCGCTGAATATACCCGTCGCGTCGATCGGCTGATGCGGGTGTTCAAGAGCAAGAACGCTAGTGTCTATTGGGTTGGTATGCCCAACCTTGCGCGTACGGACGCCAACGAACTCGCTCAGAAGATGAATGACGTCATCCGCGAGCGCGCCTATCTCAACGGCTATAAATACATCGACGCCTACCAGGGGTTCACCGACGAAAACGGCGCGTACTCGTCTTA
>JAEWCT010000261.1 GCA_023390485.1 Pseudomonadota bacterium | reverse complement strand
TCGTCGACGAACACAACGCGGCGAGCGACGATCCGGAGTTGGAAGCGATCATTCCGGTTGCGAGCCTCGCTGACATCGCCGATCTCAAGATGCTGCCTTACGCGCGCGCATTGCTGGAGGCGCTTTTCGCCGCGCGCTGACGGCCTTACGCTCGGTGAAAAAGGGCTTGGCGGCGACCGAGGGTTGCCGCATGGTGCCGCCGCTCACACGGGTCGCTCGTCGCGGCTCGGCGAGGCAGCGGGGAGTATGGCGCACGATGGCGCTCACGTATCATGTCCTGGACGTTTTCACGGAACGGCCGTTCGGCGGCAATCCGCTCGCCGTCGTGCTGGGCGCCGACAGGCTGAGCACTGCCGACATGCAGACGATCGCGCGGGAGTTCAATCTCTCCGAGACGGTGTTCGTGCTGACGACGACGAGCCCGGGGCATACGGCGCGCATCCGCATCTTTACGCCGAGTCGGGAGCTGCCATTTGCGGGGCATCCGACGATTGGCACGGCCGTTCTGCTGGCCGAGCTTCGCGCTATGCTCGGAAACGGCGAGAGCGATGCGATCATCGCGCTCGAGGAAGAGATCGGCAGCCTTCGGGTGGGCGTTCGCATGCGTGCGGGCGGGGCGTCGTTCGGAGAGTTCGACGCGCCAAAGCTCGGCTCTGTTCCGGAGCTGTTGCCGGAACCTGAGCAGATCGCGGCGGCGGTAGGTCTCATTCCGAGCGAGATCACCTTTGAAAATCACAAGCCGACGCTGGTTCGAAGTGCGCCGGTCTTTGCCTTCGTGCCGGTATCGAACCTCGAGGCCATGGCCAAGGTGCGTATTTCTCCGCAGCACTGGGCGCGGGCGTTTACCGACCGCGGCATCAGTGGCGTCTACCTCTACACGCGGCAGTGCGTGCGCGGGCAATCGGCATTTCACGCGCGGATGTTCGCGCCGGATCTCGGCGTCAGCGAAGATCCGGCGACGGGGTCGGCCGCGGCGAGTTTCGCCTATGTCATCCAGGAGTTCGACGGCCTGACCGACGGCGTGCACAAGCGGGGCATCGAGCAGGGCTTCGAAATGGGGCGCCCGAGCGCGATCTCTCTGACGATGACGGTCGCGCGCGGGAAGCTCGAAGGTGTGCGCATCGGCGGCTATGCCGTGCGCGTCGCCGAGGGAACGCTGAAGATCTGATCGTCTACTTGCGCGCCAGGATGGGCAACATGCGGGACAGCGTGTTGTCCTTATAGGCGTAGTGATGTGCCAGCGCGGCGAACGCGTGCAAGCCGATGATGAAATAGAGCGCGTTGCCGATGAACTCGTGCGCCTCCTTCAGGGTGCGGGCGAGGTCCTTATTTTCGCCGATGAGGGAGGGAAGCTCGAGCCCGAAGAAGGGAGCGGGGCGGCCTGCGGCGTTCGACATCAGCCAGCCGAGTAGCGGCATCGCCACCATCGCAGCATAGAGCGCGGCGTGGGTGAGGTGGGAAATGCCCGTCTGCCAAGCCGGCGGCACTGGGATGATCCGCGGCGCGACGATCCGGGTCCGCAACAGGATGCGGACGATGGCCAGGAGCAGGATCGTGATCCCGAGCGACTTGTGAAGTAGCATGAGCAGGTCGCGCGTCGGGTCGCCCTTCGGAAAGGATTCGTGGAGCTCGACGGCGGCGAATACCGCGACGAAGGCCAGTGCCGTAAACCAGTGCAGAGCGACGAGGGCTGGCGGGTACGCGTTCGCTTCGGTGGATGGTTCAATGGCTGCAGTCACGCAATCTTCTCCCCGGGGAAATGCTTCGGATTGGTCCTTGTGGCAGTTTCTGAACGAGTTTTGCGACCGTTATCCGTTGGAATGGGACGAAAATTGCCGCAGACGGCCGGTTTTGTTGCTGATACCCGGCCGCGGCGGCGGAACGGCTTGATTTCCGGGAACCAGATCGGTTATTCACCCCTCGATTGAATTGTTGGACCGAGTGGGTCCCCCGTATCGGATTTTGCCTTCATGGCGCGCGCGACCGGCATGGCTGCAACTTTGGCGTTTGCTACGAGCAACCGCGGCGGCACCCTCGCGGCTAAGTTCCTATTTTCGCTGCTCCTTAGCCTTCTCCTTACCGGCCCCTGGGCCGCATGACGCCCGGCCGTCGCCGGGTTCGTGCCCAGGGGATCAGACGGTCACCAAATTGAGCTTGATAGCGCTCGCGGCAGACTCAAGAGTCGCCCGGCAAAGGATGAAAAAGCGATGACTTCCGACATCAAGAACGCGCCGGCCGCGCCGAAGCGCGAAGCCGACAAGATCATAATTTTTGATACAACCTTACGCGACGGCGAGCAGTGCCCCGGCGCCACGATGACGTTCGAGGAGAAGCTGCAGGTCGCCGAGATTCTCGACGCGATGGGCGTCGACGTGATCGAGGCCGGTTTCCCGATTGCGTCGGACGGCGATTTCGAGGCGGTGACGGAGATCGCCAAGCTCGCGAAGCAGTCGGTCATCTGTGGCTTAGCGCGGGCGAACTTCAACGACATCGACCGCGCGGGCGAGGCGATCAAGTCGGCGAAGCGCGGCCGTATTCATACCTTCATCGGCACGTCGCCGCTGCATCGCCAGCATCAGCTGCAGCTCACTCAGGAACAGGTTTACGAGCGGGTCGTCGCGTCGGTGACGCGGGCGCGCGGCTACACCGACGATGTCGAGTGGAGCGCGATGGACGCGACGCGCACCGAGCACGATTATCTCTGCCGGGTCGTCGAAGCGGCGATCAAGGCCGGCGCCACGACGATCAATATTCCCGATACGGTCGGCTACGCGCTGCCGGAAGAGTATTTCGACCTCATCACGATGCTGAAGACGCGCGTCCCCGGCATGGATAAGGTCATCATCTCGACCCACTGCCACGACGACCTGGGCCTGGCGGTCGCCAACTCGCTCGCCGGCATTCGGGCGGGTGCGCGGCAGATCGAATGCACGATCAACGGCCTCGGCGAGCGGGCGGGCAACGCCGCGCTCGAAGAGATCGT